>JAFAWC010000698.1 GCA_019242135.1 Mycobacteriaceae bacterium
TGCTCGGCCGGTGGCGGGAGACGTACGACGACGTGGACTACGCGCGGGCCATCGACACGCTGGAAAGCGTCGGCGCCGAACATCTGGCCGACCGGACCTACGACACGCTCTCGGAGGGTGAACGCAAGCGGGTGCTGATCGCCCGCGCACTGATGACCGACCCCGAGTTGTTGCTGCTCGACGAGCCGGCCGCCGGGCTCGACCTGGGTGGTCGCGAGGAGCTGGTGGCCCGGCTCACCGACCTCGCCGCCGATCCTGACGCCCCCGCGCTGGTGCTGGTCACCCACCATGTCGAGGAGATACCGCCGGGCTTCAGTCACGGTCTGGTGCTCTCGGAAGGGCAGGTGGTCGCCGCCGGCCTGCTGCCCGACGTGTTGACCGGGGACAACCTGTCGAGGGCCTTCGGCCAGTCCATCGCGCTCGAAGTCGTCGACGGGCGCTATTTCGCCCGGCGCGTCCGCGTCCGAGCGGCCCACAGAGCACGCGAATGACCGCCAACGACGACGCGCCGATGACGCCCCGTCCAGCGGCCACGGTGATGCTGCTGCGCGACACCGCCGAGGGTGTCGCCGTCTTTCTGCTGCAGCGGCATTCGCGAATGGACTTCGCGCCCGGCACCACCGTCTTTCCCGGCGGCGGGGTCGACGACCGGGACCGCAACGCCGACATCGGATGGGCCGGGCCGGGGCCTTCATGGTGGGCGCAGCGGATGGGTGTCGACGAGGAGCTTGCGCTGGCGCTGGTGTGCGCGGCGGTCCGGGAAACGTTCGAGGAGTGCGGCGTGCTGCTCGCCGGCCCGGACGAGCGCAGCGTCGTGCACGACGCGGCGGCCTATCGTGGCGCGCGTGCCCAACTCGCGAGCAGAGATCTGGCACTGGGCGAGTTCCTGCGTCGCGAAGACCTGGTGTTGCGTGCCGATCTGCTACGGCCGTGGGCGAACTGGGTGACCCCGGCGCGGGGCCATACCCGCCGGTACGACACGTACTTTTTCGTCGCGGCGCTGCCCGAGGGGCAGCACGCCGACGGGCAGACCAGCGAGGCGGTGTCGGCACGGTGGTGGTTGCCCGCAGCGGCGATCGAGGAGTTTTCCGCCGGCCGCAGCTTCTTGTTGCCGCCGACGTGGACGCAACTGGACACGCTGCCCGCGTTCGGCGCAACGGTCGCCGACGTACTGGGCGCCGAACGTGAAATCGTCGCGATGCGAACCGAAGTCATCGGCACGGAAGGCAACTGGAGTCTGGATTTCTTCGACGTCGAGCGCTACGACGAACTGCGGCGCGGGCGGCGCTGGGATGCATGAGTTCGTCAGCGTCCACGTCGGCGATGAGCACCCCGGTGTCGGCACCCTCGTGCTGTCAAGGCCGCCGACCAACGCGCTGACGCGGCAAACCTGCCGCGAGATCGTAGCGGTGGCCACCGAGGTCACTGGCCGCGACGACATCGCCGCCGTCATCCTCTTCGGTGGACATGAGATCTTCTCCGCGGGCGATGACCTCGCCGAGCTGCGAACCCTGGGCCCCGCCGAAGCCGACACCGCGGCCCGGCTGCGCCAGGATGCGGCCGCAGCGATCGCCGCCATCGGAAAGCCGACGGTGGCCGCGATCACCGGCTACGCGCTGGGCAGCGGGCTGTCGCTGGCACTGGCCACCGATTGGCGGGTCGGTGGCGACAACGCGAAGCTGGGTTTCGTCGAAACCCTCGCCGGGCTGATGCCGTGCGGCGGCGCGACCCAGCGACTGCCCCGACTCGTCGGTGTGACCAGGGCAAAAGACCTGGCGTACTCCGGACGGTTCGTCGACGCCAAGGAGGCCGTGGCAATGGGTCTGCTCGACGAAATGGTGGCACCGGACGCGGTGTATGACGCCGCGGCTGACTGGGCGTCACGGTTCGTCGGCGCACCGGCGCACGCGATCGCCGCCAGCAAGGCGGCGATCGACGGCGAGCCCGAGGCTTCGGTGCTGGCCCGGGAGCGGCGGTTGTATGTCGAGGCGTTCAGCGCCGCGGAGCGGCGGTTCGTGGCGGACCGTTAGGCTAGCCGGGACATGACAAGAGACGCAGGAGCCGGCACCGACGTCGCCGGTCGGGTCCCTCCGACGCCGCACGCAACAGCCGAGCAGGTTGAGGCGGCTCGGCACGACAGCAAGCTCGCGCAGGTGCTTTACCACGACTGGGAAGCCGAGAGCTACGACGACAAGTGGTCCATCTCGTATGACAAGCGCTGCGTCGACTACGCGCGCGACCTGTTCGACGCGACCGTGCCCGTCGAGGAGCAACGCAGGCTGCCCTACGACCGCGCGCTCGAGCTCGGTTGCGGCAGCGGGTTTTTCCTGCTGAACCTGATCCAGGCGGGCGTCGCGCGGCGGGGTTCGGTGACCGACCTGTCCCCGGGCATGGTGCGCGTCGCGACCCGCAACGGCGAAAATCTGGGCCTGGAAATCGACGGCCGGGTCGCCGACGCCGAGGGCATCCCCTACGACGACGACACCTTCGATCTGGTGGTCGGGCACGCGGTGCTGCACCACATCCCCGACGTCGAACTATCGCTGCGGGAAGTGGTGCGGGTGCTCAAGCCCGGCGCACGGTTCCTCTTCGCGGGCGAGCCGACCACCGTCGGCAACGGGTATGCGCGCGCATTGTCGACGGCGACGTGGCGAGCAGTGACCAACGCGACACGATTGCCCGGCCTGAGCGGTTGGCGTCGTCCGCAGGCCGAACTGGACGAGTCCTCACGGGCGGCGGCGCTCGAGGCGATCGTCGACCTGCACACCTTCGAGCCGGATGAGCTGGAGCGAATGGCGCGCGCCGCGGGCGCCATCGAAGTGACCTCGGCGACCACGGAATTCACGGCGGCGATGCTGGGGTGGCCGTTGCGCACAGTCGAAGCCGCGGTTCCACCCGGACGCCTGGGGTGGGGCTGGGCGAAGTTCGCGTTCAGCAGCTGGATCGCGCTGGGCTGGATCGACAACAATCTGTGGCGCCGAGTGATCCCGAAGGGCTGGTATTACAACGTGATGGTCACGGGTATCAAGCCCGGGCCGTCACGCGAGGACCGAGGCTTGTAACGTTCACCCTCGACGACGTCGACTATCTGCGGTCGTCAGTGGGTGCCGAGGCACTGGCGAAGGTGGCGACCCACCCGCTGACCGACGCCACCCGCATCACCGACATCGGCGCGGTCCGTGGCTTATTCGGCGAGCGGGCGGGGGTACTTGTCGAGACCGTGCTGCTGCGGCGGCGCGCCGCGGCGAAGCTCCTCGACAGCGCCGACTGGCTATTCACCAATGACGCGCTTCAGCAAGCCACCGCATCCGGTGTGGCTGCGCACCGAGCGCGCCGGTTGGCGGGCACAGCCGTGCACGATGTGACATGTTCGATCGGCGCCGAGCTGGCGGCGTTGCGGCGAACGGCCGATGTGCTGGGCAGCGACATCGACCCCGTCCGGCTCGCGATGGCGCGGCACAACGTCGCCGGAGTGCCGCTGGTGCGCGCCGACGCACTGCATCCGGTCAGCCGCGGCACGATCGTGCTGGCCGACCCCGCTCGGCGCGTCGCCGGACGGCGGGTGTTCACGCCGCGGGATTACAGTCCGGCGCTCGACACGCTACTGGACACCTATCGCAATCGGGATCTCGTCGTAAAGTGTTCTCCGGCACTCGATTTCGATCGGCTCGACTTCGCCGGCGAAGTGGAGGTCACCTCGCTGGGTGGCGAGGTGCGCGAGGCATGCCTATGGTCAACGGGATTGGCGCAACCGGGCGTGTCACGGCGAGCCACCGTGCTGGGCGGCGCCGGA
>JAFAWC010000051.1 GCA_019242135.1 Mycobacteriaceae bacterium
CCGAGCGCACAACGGGGCTGGCGCATGTATAAGGAAATGGCGGAGGCTCGCTTGCCGCGTCGGGAGAATGCGACCCGATGATCGGTAGAACACCGAAGAGGCGGTTGTCGGCTGGGCTGGTGCCAACCAAACCCTCCCTCCTGGGCAGCAGATCCCTGATGCGAACCTATGCTCGCCATAGGGGCGGCCTGTGTCAGCCCTCCAGATCGACTGCTCTCCGTCTGGCTCTACCGGCCGTTCCCATCACTGCTCGGAGCCACGGTCATCTTCAAGCCCGAGACACTGGTGCGCTGGCATCGAAGCGGTTTCCGTCTCTACTGGCGCTGGAAATCCCGCCGTCGCGTCGGTCGGCCTGCGGTCCCGGCCGGTACCCGTGATCTGGTCCGGGCAATCAGCCGCGACAAACCGCTCTGGGGCGCCCCAGGCATTCATGGCGAGCTGCAGAAGCTGGGTATCGATATCGCCCAGTCGACTGTCGCCAAGTACATGCCCCGCCGTCGCGCGGCCCGCCCGGCCCGGACTGGCGGACCTTGCTGCACAACCATGCCACCCACATCGTCGCGATCGACATTTCGTCGATCCGACGATCCGGTTCAGCCTTCTGTACGGCTTGGTCATCCTGTCTGGAGCAGCGACGGCTCGTCTGGGCCAATGCTACCGCGAACCCAACCGCCGAGTGGATCACCCGGCAAGTCACCGAAGCTTTTCCATGGGAGGAGGCGCCGCAATGTCTCATTCGCGACCGTGACGGGTCGTATGGTGCAGGCGTCACACATCGGCTGCGAACCATAGGCATTCGCGACCGGCCGAGAACGCCACGCTCGCCCTGGCAGAAAGGTGATGTTGAACGGCGGATAGGATCGATCCGACGCGAGTGCCTCGACCATGTCGTGGTGTTGGGGGAGGAACACCATCGCCATCTGTTGGCGGAGTACAGCGTCTACTACAATGGAGCGCGCACGCATCTTGTGCTGCATAAAGATACTCCGCTCCACCGACCCGCGCTGGCAGTCGGAGCTATTGCGTCAGTGTCGTGGCTCGGCGGTCTTCATCGTCAATACGTTCGTATGTGTCCAGCGACATCAGGAACCGACCCCTCGTATTGCCTCACGACGAGATGTTACCGAACATCTGATGTCGTCTGCCCAGCCCCTATTCCTTGGTGAGACTGAAAAGACCATTCCTCGGAGCCGACCTGCCATTTGCCGAGACGGCGCGCGCAGGTCTGGTCCAGGATGCCGCGTGCGGCACCGGCGCGCAGCGCCGGCTTGTCCTGAAGCAGACCGAGCACGGCGCTACACTTGTCGAAATCGGATAGAACAGCGCCGCAGCTGGTCAGGTCGGCATCAGGGCTGGCGATAGGAACGCGGCATCGCCGCGGAGCAGTGACCGCGCGATCTCGCCCCGCCAGGACCTGACCATCCGCTGGACAGTGCGGAGCTGTTTCTCGCTGAAGCGGCCCGGCACTGCATCCATCAGGCGGATGAGAATCGCTTGCGCCGAGAGGGCGGGCTCGGCGTCGAGCCAGGCCCGCAACTGGGCTTCGTGATCGTCCAACATACCACCCCGGCGCGGCACCAGCTTGCGGCGGTGATAGGGCCGTCGGTGGGTCCACTGCGCCAAGCCAGCTTGAGCCCGGCGGCAAACCGGTCGAGAGCGATGACGGTCGGCTCCCCAGCACTGGCCTCCAGGCCGCGACGGTCAACCCGACGGCCGAGGTCCTCCTGCGCCGCCCGGATCTCGGCGAGCAGCAGCACCGGGTCGCTGATGGCCTGCAGAGCACGCAGACGGCGCTTGTGCTCCTCCGCAACCCCAGAAGCTACGCGGCCGACGGCGCGGGACGGCCCGGCATCGGAGGTCGCCGTCCGCCTGATGCTGGCCGGCTTCCTGCTCGGCATCGTGCACGACCGCAAGCTCATGCGCCAGGCGCAGGTGAACATCGCGATCCGTTGGTTTGCCGGATTTGGCCTACATGAACCTCTGCCGGACCACTCGTCGTTGACGCGCATCCGGCAGTGGTGGGGTGCTGATCTGTTTCGCCAGGTCTTCGCTCGCACGGTGACGAGCTGCGTCGCCGCCGGAATCGCCAAGGGCGAAGTGGTGCACATCGACGCCACCCTGATCCGCGCCGATGTCGCCTGGGAGAGCCTCGGCGTCAGGCATGCCGATGCGATTCTCGCGCAGGATGAGGCCGATGC
>JAFAWC010000148.1 GCA_019242135.1 Mycobacteriaceae bacterium
CGATAGGCTACAAACAGACCAACAGCGTGCAGTTCAGGCAGGCAGGCAACACTGGGGGCAGCAGTTAGCCGAACGCATAGGTGCCACTGATCTGAGCGTCCGGCGAGGATTCGTCCAATCTCACGGTCGCGGGCGGGCACCGAGACCGTGGAACCGATGCCCGTACCGTAGTCAGCGTGACCACCTCCCAGGGTTCAGACGGTCACCCCACAGCGGCCCAGAAACAGACACTTCCCCGCCCGCCCAGCGTCGACTACATCCGCACCGACAACCTCGACGAGCTGCCCCGCAAAGCAGCCGCACGAGGCTGGCGTCGCCGCGTCTACCGCGCCACCGGCGGGCGCATCAATCCCGGCCGGTCGGCCCACGAACAGCGCCAGGCCGATTTGCACCGCCGCGCGGCCACCCTCCTGCGCGGCAACTATCGCATCGGCGTGCTCGGCAAAGGCGGCGTCGGCAAGACCACCGTGTCCGCCGGCATCGGATCACTGCTGGCCGAACACCGCACCGAAGACCGTGTGGTGGCCATCGACGCCGACACCGGCTTCGGCAAGCTGGGCCTGCGGGTCGACCCGGCCGCGGTCGACTCGTACTGGGAGCTGGTCACCGACGCGCACCTGTACACGCTGTCCGACGTGCGCAGCAGACTGGGAATTAACCGCTCGGGGCTGTTCGTGCTGCCCGGCGACCCCACCAAAGCCCACCCGCTGGACCCGGTGTACCGCGAAGCCGTCGCCCGGCTCGACCCGCACTTCGCGGTCACCATCATCGACTGCGGCACCACCGTGGAATCTCCGCTCACCCGGGCGGTGGCCGCAGACCTGGACGCCGCCGTGGTGGTGGCCACCCCGTGGGCCGACGGCGCCTCCATCGCCCATCACACCCTGCACTGGCTCGCCGAACACGGCAGCGAAAACCTGCTGCGCAGAGCGATCGTGGTCCTCAACGACACAGACGGAAACTCCGACCGCACGACCTGCGCCGGCATCGCCGAAAGCTTCACCCGCACCGGCCTTCTCGTCTTCGACCTGCCGTTCGACCGTCGGCTGCACGCCGGCGCTGTCCTCGACACCACCTACGGCATGAGCCGGCACAGCCGAGTGCGGTTCCTCGAGATCGCCGCCGCGCTGGCCGAAAACTTCGGCGACAACACCCACCGGCACCGTCCGCCGCCGCGTTGACCGGCGCTCGGGGAGCGGGTCCCCATGGCCGCGGGCATGCTGTTCCCACGCGACACCCGTGCAGGACGGGCCAGCGACCGCCACATAAGATCATTTCCCTCACGGAGGAGAAGGCGAGCCGGTGAGCCGACCGCAGGAACAGCTTGATGAGCTGGTGGCATCTCGCGACCAGATGCAACAACTGCTGCGAATCATCGTCGAGATCGGTTCCGATCTGGACCTGGATGTCACGTTGCATCGAGTCGTCGATACTGCGATGGAGCTGACCGGTGCGCGGTACGGAGCGCTGGGGATACGCGCGTCCGACGGCACGCTGGCCTCCTTCGTCCACGCGGGAATCGACGACGAGACGTTACGGTGGCTCGGCGACCTACCGGTGGGTCAGGGTCTCCGCCTCGATGATGTGAGTACTCGTTCGCAGGCCCCCGTGCTGCCCGCACACGACCCGCCGATGCGGGCACTCCTCGCAATTCCGATCACCGTGCGGGGGGTCGACTTCGGCAACCTGTACCTGGCCGACGACCGGCCCGACCGAGTATTTTCCGTCTCCCAAGATGAGGCCGTGCGGGCTTTGGCGACGGCGGCCGCCGCGGCCATCGACAATGCGCGACTTTTCGAGCGGGAACGCGAGTCGGCCAAATGGACGAAGGCCAGTCGCGAGATCACGACCGCGCTGCTGTCTGGCGATCCTCAGACTGGGCCGTTGCAGCTCATCGTGAATCGGGCGCTGGAGTTGGCCGATGCTGAGCAGGCGATCTTGCTGGTTCCGATGGAGCCCGATCTGCCCGCCGATGCAGTCGATACCCTCGTGGTGGCCGCAACGGCGGGCCGGTACGCCTCGGAGGTGATTGGCCGCCAGGTTCCGATGGAGGGCTCCACCACTGGCGGCGTTGCGCGTCGCGGTCTACCGCTGATTACCGAATCTTTTCAATATCCGATTGAGGGGTTCACCGATGTCGGTGAACGCTCG
>JAFAWC010000262.1 GCA_019242135.1 Mycobacteriaceae bacterium
CGCCGTGGTGTCGACGAGGGCATGCACGGCATCCAGCCGCAGCCCGTTGGCGTGGAAGTCGCGCATCCAGCGAAGCGCACAGTCGATGATGTAGGCGCGAACCTCGTCAGCATGGGCGTCGGACAGGTTGAGGCCCTCGCCCCACGGGTTGGCGCCGGCAGACAGATACGGGCCGAATCGGGGCAGGTAGTTGCCCGAGGGCCCGAGGTGGTTGAACACCGCATCGATCAACACCCCCAGACCGCGCCGGTGGCATGCGTCGACAAAGCGCACCAGCGCGTCCGGTCCGCCGTAGGGCTCGTGGACCGCGTACCACAACACGCCGTCATATCCCCAGCCATGTGTCCCGGCGAACGCGTTGACCGGCATCACCTCGACGAAGTCCACTCCGAGCTCGACCAGGTAATCCAGCTTGCCGATCGCCGAATCCAGGGTGCCTCCGGCGGTGAACGTGCCCACGTGCATCTCATAGATCACGGCACCGGCCGCCGTCCGCCCGCGCCACTGTTGGTCCGTCCACGCATCGGCGGCCGGCTCCCAGAGCTGCGATCGCTCGTGCACCCCCGCCGGCTGCCGCGGCGATCTCGGGTCGGGCAGCACCTGCGGGTCGTCGTCGAGGACGAATCCGTACCGGGCGCCGGGTGCTGCGTCCACGGTGGCGCGCCACCACCCGTCGTCCGCGCGGTCCATGCGGTGCAGCGCGCCGTCCACGTCCAGGCGCACCCGCTCCGGACGAGGTGCCCAGACCGCGAACTCAGGCATCGGTTCGCTCCAACAGCGCGACCGGCAAGTCGTCGAACACGTCGCGGGCCGCCACGCCCGCGGTGAACGGGCGGTCGGTGAGCACCTCTGTCCAGCGCCCGGCCGGCAGCGGCAGAACGGTGTCGCCCCAACCGCTTCCCTCGAGGCGGACGGTCCACCGGCTGACCGCGGTCACCACGTCATCGCCGCGGCTGAAGGCCACGATGTGATGGCGTGCGGACCCGCTGGCCAGCAGCGGTGCATACCCGCCGGTCAGGAAGGCGGCCGGGCGCCGACGACGCAGCCGCAGGGCGGCGGCGGTGACGCGAATCTTGGGGTGTTCGAGGGCGGCGAGCGCGGCACGACGAACGGTGTAGTCGACCGGTCTGCGGTTGTCGGGGTCCACGAGGCTGTCGTCCCACAGCTCGGTGCCCTGGTAGACGTCGGGTATGCCGGGGGCGGTGAGGTGCAGAAGCTTTTGGGCAAGCGCGTCGTTGCGGGCATGCGGGTCCAGCCGGGCAGCCAATCCGGTGAGTTCGGTGGCGACGGGACCGTCGAATATCGCGTCGAGCCACGCGTGAACAGCGGACTCAAAAGCTTGGTCGGGATCGCTCCACGAGGTGAGAACAGCCGCCTCACGAATCGCCTTCTCCGCATACGCGTGCAGCCGTGCCCGAAACTGATCGGTCAGCACGCCGTCGGCGGGCCAGACTCCGAAGATGTTCTGCCACAGGAACAGTCCCGTTGCGGGATCCGGCGACGGCACCCGCAGCTCCCAGCCGCCGACGAACTCGGCCCAGAGCGACGGCACCTGCGACAGCACGCCGATCCGGGCCCGCACGTCCTCGCCGCGTTTCGTGTCGTGGGTCGAAATCGTCGTCATCCCTGCCGGCCAGGACCGTGCCCGGTCCGATGCGCGTTGATGGAACTCGGCGGCACTCATCCCGAACAGCTCGGGTTCACCCCCGACCTCATTCAGCGACACCAGCCGGGAGTCACGATAGAACAGGCAGTCCTCCACCGACTTGGCTGTCGCAGCGCCGCACAGCTGCTGCAGACGAACGGTGCACTCGGTACAGCGGGCGAGCGCGGTGGCGAGAACCTGTAGCGGTTCTGCGAATTCCGCACAGCCGCGGGTGGTCTCGGCCAGCGCGGCGGGCAGCACCGACGACAGGCATGGATAGTCGCTGCGGTATACCGGGATCCGGCTCACCAATTCCGCCACCGCTTCGGCAAGCCGCGGATGGTCGACGCCTGCCGCTGCCACGATCACGCGGCACAGCCGGCCCAGTTCGCTGGACAGCGTGTCGGTCACCGCCTTGGCCTTGAGCTCGCGGGCCAGCGCGGGCATCGTCTGATAATCGGTCCCCGCGGAATCGGACAGTGCGGTGAGCCCGGCCTCACCGGTGGGATCGACCAACAGCCCGCCGATTTCGCGCAGCGCGTCGTATCCGGTGGTCCCCGCCACGGGCAGCGTTGGATCCAGCGGTTCGCCGGCCGCGAGGATCTTCTCGACGACGATCCAGGCATCCCGGCCGGCGATCTCGCGAAGCCACGACAGGTATCCGGTCGGATCCGACAGACCGTCGGGGTGGTCGACGCGGACGCCGTCGACGAGCCCCTCGCTGAACCAGCGCCGCACCTCGACGTGACTGGTGTCGAAGACCTCGCGGTCTTCTTGCCGCAGGCCGGCGAGTGAGGTGATGGCGAAAAACCTTCGGTAACCGCATATTCCGCGTCGCCAGCCGATCAGCCGGTAGTGCTGGCGGTCATGGACCTCGGGTCCCGTGCCGCTGCCCGTGCCCGGCGCGATCGGGAAGGCGAGATCGCCGAGCCGCAGCACGTCGCCATCGACGGTCAGGTGGTTCGCGTCCTCGTCGGCGCCCAGCACCGGCAGAACGATCCGGCCCTCGTCGAGCTCCCAGTCGATGTCGAAGAACCGCGCGTAGGCCGATTCACGACCGTGCCGCAACACATCGCAGAACCACGGATTCTGCATCGGCTGCCCGACGCCGACGTGGTTGGGGACGATGTCGACCACGAGCCCGATCCCGCGGGCCCGGGCGGCTGCTGAGAGGTTGCGCAGCGCATCCGCACCGCCGAGTTCACCAGAGACTGTGGTCGGGTCGGTGACGTCGTAGCCGTGCGTGGAGCCCGTTACCGCGGTGAGAATCGGCGACAGATAAACGTGTGATATGCCCAGGTCATCGAGGTAGTCGAGGAGATCTTCGGCATCGGCCAGAGTGAATGCGTCACCGCGCAACTGCAGCCGGTAGGTCGAGACGACGGGGGTCACGCGGTTCTGCGCAGGACGATCACCGAGCGTGCTTCGAGCGTGATCTTCTCACCCGCTCGTGCCACCAGGTCGGTATTTCCTTCCACGTCAGCAGTATCCAGGCAGCCATGCCACTCGCGGCCGTACGGGCCTTGCGGCACAACGAAGTCGAGATCGGCATCGTGACCGT
>JAFAWC010000318.1 GCA_019242135.1 Mycobacteriaceae bacterium
ACCCCACAGCACCCACACCACGAGCACCAACGAAAACCCGGTGAAGGCCATCAACATCGTGTTGACGGCCCACTTCTTCTGGACGATGCCGGCGTAGAGCACCGCGATGCCGGGAAGGCTCATCAGCCCGACAAGGGTCGCGGCCACCAGCTGCCAGGCGTTGTCTCCGGGATTGAGCCAATTGGGATAGGGATTCATGCGGCTGTATTCCTCATTCGACATGGTTCGGACACGCTCGGATCGGAGGCAGTATTTCGTCGGTGAGTTTCTGCCGGATGATGCTTTGTTAAATCTAGATTTCGGTTGCTCGGCGTTGTCGCCACCCCACAGCATCCAGAGAGCGGATGGACAGGTATAACGCAGGAGATGACCAGCTCACAACGGGTTATCGTGGGGTTCGCTCGACTCGCCCGACCAAGGAGTCACCGACGGCAAACCGAGGCAAGACACCGCCCACCGACCAGCTCACACCGCGCGAACGCCGCGCCATGCTGATCGTGGTCGTCGTCGTCGCGGCGCTGATCGCAGCGGGCGCGACCGTCTGGGCGTTGACCAACCACTCTTCGCCATATGACCGCTCGGGAAACGGCTGCGTGAACGTTTCCTACGCCGGAACGATGGGCGGCGCGCTCGAACATGCGTGCGGTCAGGCCGCGCGGGATTGGTGCCGCGCCGCGTACAGCCGCCATGACCCCCACGCCGAGGCGGTCGCGGCTCAGTGCAAGATTGCCGGGATTTTCCCGTAAAGCGTGGGCTCCTAGGCT
Organism: Mycobacteriaceae bacterium; assembly: GCA_019242135.1. Taxonomy (GTDB): domain Bacteria; phylum Actinomycetota; class Actinomycetes; order Mycobacteriales; family Mycobacteriaceae; genus Mycobacterium. The sequence goes on from JAFAWC010000318.1 coordinate 765, forward strand.
TAGGGCCCGTGAAGGCGCTGCTGTTCGACGTGCAGGGCACGGCAACGGATTTCCACACAACGGTGCGTGACGCGGCTGCCGCCATGCTGGGGCCGCGGTTTCCACACCGGGATTGGTCGGCGTTCGTGAACGACTGGCGCGCAGCGTATTTCGATGCGCTGTCGGGGCTGGTCCCGTCAGCGGAGGGGTGGACCGGCGTGGGCTCGGTATATCGGTCAGCGTTGGACGTGTTGCTGGCCCGCGGTGGCATGGACGATGTCAGCGCGGCCGAACGAACCGAGTTGAACCGTGCGTGGCGAAGGCTGAAGCCGTGGCCGGACACGGTGCCCGGACTTCGCCGGCTTCGCGCGAAGTTCACGCTCGCGACCCTGTCCAACGCGGACGTGAGCGCGGTCGTCGAGATCACCCGCCACGGTGACCTGCCCTGGCATGCGATCTTCACCGCGGAAATGGCGGGGGCGTTCAAGCCCGATCCGCGGCCCTATCTGATGGCCGCCCGATACCTCGGCGCCGGACCAGACGACATCATGATGGTCGCAAGCCACAAGTACGACCTGCGCGCCGCCCGCGAGCTCGGGTTCGCGACCGCGTTCGTGGCGCGACCGTGGGAGTACGGCGACCCGGCACTGGCCGACGTTGAACCCAGCGACGAGTTCGTCGTCAACGCAGCCGACTTCGAAGATCTCGCCACCCAGTTACGGGCCTAAAGCATGAACGGGGCAGTTCTGGCTACTTGGGGCACTCAACGTCGACGTAGACAGGTTTCAGGGTGCCGGTGGCGTCTGCGGTGTTGATGTTGTTGACCCAGCACTGCGACAGGTCGGTGTCAGGAAGGCCGTTGTCATAGTTGATCTGGACTTGATAGCCCCGGCCCTGCAAATCACTGATCGTCGCGGCCGCGTCCTCCGAACCGGGTTCAGGCAAGGCGGGGTCAGCAGCGGCGATCGGCGCCACGACGAGCGCTGCCGCCGCACCTGCCGAAACCAACCACAGCGCGATGCATCGCAACGTGAGCGACATGGCGGTCCTCCCTAATGGCGAGGCCAGTGTGGCCTCTGGGCCAAGTATCGCCTCACATTGACCCCCACAACGGGCAATGGCGAAAACCATCAATTGTCAGCAGCCAATTGAGCAAAAAGCGGGCCGAACAATTGTCGGTGACGGGCACCGTGGACGTGCCCGAATTAATCGCAGGTGTTAAAGAAGGCCTGCGGCAAATGAGGCTGCCTGGCTGGTTCCCCCGGGCACGTACTGGTGGTGCGCACCGGTGTCACTGATGCTGCCCGGGCCACAGATCCCGTCGCCGCCGTTACACAGGTCGATGGTCCTGGCGCCATACACCGGGGTCTGCCCGGGCAATGGGCCCATCACCTTGTCAAACGGGTTGCCGAAGGTCGCGACGGCGGCGACATGGTCAGCAGCCTCGGGGGGAAGCGCCGCTGCGACGCTGCTGAGGTCAATGCCCGGGATGGAACCGAGGCCTGGAACGGCGCCGGTCGGTTCCACGCCCAAGAGCATGTCGATCACCGCCGCGCCCTGCGAATAGCCGCCGAGCACCAATCGGGTGGCGGGGCACGCCCCCATCATGAACTGGACGTGGTTATTGGCGTCGTTGACGCCGTCGGCGACCCGAAGGAAATTCATCGTGGCGGCGTAGTTGACCGCGTACTGGCCGACCGACCTGCCACCGACCTTCGAGCGCAGTGAGTCAATGAATGCCTGGCCAACGGGGCCCACCCCGGGCGCGTCGTTCGTGCCACGCGCGAAGACCACCTCGATGTCGGGACACCCGTCGGCAGCCGCGGACGGAATGTCCATCAATGCCGTGGACAGGGTGGCGGTGATCAGAGCTACACACAGGGAACTAGCGATCCGACGTAGATAGCTCATCTCGATACTCATTCAAACGAGGATAGCCGGACCAATCGCGAAAGCGACCAGTTTCGAATTCCTGCTCGC
>JAFAWC010000325.1 GCA_019242135.1 Mycobacteriaceae bacterium
ATCCGCAGATTCACCTGTGCCGTACCGGTTTCCCTACCTAGCGGCGGTGCTCGGATCACTGCTCGAGAAGGTGGGCGTCCTGGGCGGAGACTCGGGCAGTAGGCAGGTCGACATTCTCGGGCTGTCATGGGGTGGTGCGCTGGCCCAGCAGTTCGCTTTCCAGAACCCGCGCCGTTGCCGCCGACTGATCCTCGTGTCCACTGGGACCGGTTCCATCATGGTGCCGGGTAAACCCGCTGTTCTCCGTAAAATGCTGACGCCGCGGCGCTTTCTGGATCACCGGTACGCCGCGATGGTCGCGGCCGAACTCTATGGTGGGTCAGCTCGCCGTGATCCGCACACGATCAAGCGGCTGCTGGACCGGCAGTCGCTCGCCGGTTCGCGCCGCGGTTATCTGCACCAGCTGATGGCCGGCGCTGGGTGGACGAGCCTCTTTGCGTTGCCGTTCATCAGGCAGCAGACGTTGATCATCGCCGGCACTGACGACCCCATCGTTCCGTGGGTGAACGGGAAGATCATGCAGCGTTTATTGCCCAATGCGACTCTGCATGTGCACGACGGCGGCCATGTCGAACTCATCACCAGCGCGGCGGAGCACGCCAGGATAGTTGAGGCATTCCGCCGCTGAATATGGCACGGTAGTGCGGTTACCGGTCCCGCCTATGGCGAGATCCACGCTTGCGGGTCAGCTCTATCACGTCGGCGAGATCGTCCCGACGCACAGATGTCGTCGCCGCCTCAAGGTCGTCATCCGCAAACAGTCTGGCCGCTTTCGAGATGACGCGGTCGATGGCACTGACGCCGTGCAGTGCCGCGCTGAGCCAGAACCTGATCGGCAGCCTGAGCACCACCCCAACGGGCTTGGCCAACGAAACCACCAACTCTCACCCCAGCAGTGCGCGCGCCATGACGACACGCTGAATCTGGTTGGTGCCTTCATAGATTTGCGTGATCTTGGCGTCGCGCATCATGCGTTCAACCGGGAAGTCACGCGTATAGCCTGCACCACCGAAAAGTTGCACAGCGTTCGTTGTGACCTCCATGGCGACGTCGGAGGCGAAACACTTGGCGGCAGAGGAGATGAAGCTGAGTCCGCGCTCTCCCCGCTCAGCGCGCGCGGCAGCCGTGTACACCATCAATCGCGCAGCCTCAACCTTCATCGCCATGTCGGCCAGCATGAATTGCACACCCTGGAAGGCGCTGACAGGTCGGCCGAATTGCTTGCGCTGCTTCGTGTATTCCACCGACGCGTCCAGCGCGCCCTGCGCGATGCCGACCGCCTGCGCGCCGATGGTGGGGCGCGTATGGTCGAGGCTCGCCAGCGCGGTCTTGAAACCGGTTCCCGGTTCGCCGATGATGCGATCGCCGGGGATCCGGCAGTCTTCGAAGTACAACTCCGTCGTGGGCGAACCCTTGATTCCCAGCTTGCGCTCGTGGGTGCCGACCGTGAAGCCAGGATCGTCCTTGTGCACAACGAACGCAGAAATACCGTTGGCCCCTTTGCCGGGATCAGTCACCGCCATCACCGTGTACCACGTCGATTTACCGCCATTGGTGATCCAGCACTTGGTGCCGTTGAGCACCCACTCGTCAGCATCGGCACGCGCGCGGGTGCGCATCGACGCGGGATCGCTGCCGGCCTCCCGTTCCGACAGTGCGTACGATGCCATCGCGTCCCCCGCGGCGAGCGTCGGGAGGACCTGATTCTTCAACGCCTCCGAACCGTGCAGGATCAGGCCGATGGTGCCCAATTTGTTGACCCCGGGAATCAGGGAGGAGGACGCGCACACCCGTGCAATCTCTTCGACCACGATGCATGTCGCAACTGCGTCCGCACCCTGGCCGCCATACTCCTCGGGCACGTGTACCGCCGCGAACCCGCTGTCGCACAGCACCTTCAATGCCTCTTCCGGGAACCGGGCTTGCTCGTCAACGTCGGCTGCGTACGGTGCTACCTCCGCCTCGCAGAGATCTCGGAGCACTGAGCGCAACTCGATGTGCTCCTCGGGAAGCTGGAAAACATCGAACGACGGATTGCCGAAGCCTGCCATGCGAATCCTTTCTGCGGCGCCTCCATTCAGTTGTCTTGTTGTGATGGGACGCGATTTGGTTCATAAATGTAGAACTCGATCAAGTCCGATAGGTAGTCGTTAGGAGACGAAGAACGCCGCCATGGTTGTCGCCGGGCAATAGGACGTTTGGGTGCACCACGGTCAACTTCCCTCGGTAATGAGAATTCCGTCACATTCTCTTGACTGAGTGAATCTGCGCCGGCGCAGCGCAGTCGGATCGACGACGGGCTCATCGATGTGCGCTTGGCCTGACCCCGATCGGTTGATCCGTGGCTTATGAGAGTCTTGCGGCCCACGTTTTTTGGGCGGAAAGGCTCGACGACATCATGACTGGGCGGTGGATTTCCAGTTCGACGTGACCAATTGACGGGCGGCCCATCAAGATCGTGTCGATCAT
>JAFAWC010000498.1 GCA_019242135.1 Mycobacteriaceae bacterium
CCCGCCGCCGGTACCGACGCAACCGTGCCCATAGCAGGTCGAACACCTTCCCGCTGTAGCACCACAGCACGCCACGCTTGGCGCACAGGTCGCGCAGCGCGACGCACGCAGTGAGGTCACGCTGAGCCCGCGATGCCTTCCATGTCACCAGCACGTCACCCTTGCGCAGAATCTCCTGCAGCCGTCGGTATTCGGACCGCTCGCGCGTTGCGAACCGTGTTGCCGATCGGTCATTGTCGGTCAGCACTTCGCCGATCGGCCACCCGTTGCGGTCGCACACGGCACGGTTCTCACGCTCTTGGTCTTCGACTGACCGACCCTTGCCGGTCGGGTCGCTGCTGACGCGGTTGTAGATGATCGCTCGCGCTACGGCTCCATCAGCTGGGCAGCGACAGCCGCGCCGAGTTCCCAGCACGCGTCGACGTCGGCCTTGGTCGGCTTGCCCATCACCACCACGGTCTCGGCGGCCTTCACCCACCCGAGGCCGGTCGTGATTGCGGCGACACCGCGCTCGGCTCCTTCGGTGCCCTCGTTGCCGTGCACGTAGAGGCCGAACGCGCGCCCGCGGGTCGTGTCTAGGCACGGGTAATAGCAAACGTCGAATGCGTGTTTGAGGGCGCCGCTCATGTAACCGAGGTTGGCTGGGGTTCCGAGTAGGTAGCCATCGGCGCCGAGCATGTCGGTCGGCGAGACGGTGAGAGCGGGCCGGCGCACGACCTCGACGCCCTCAATCTCGGGGTCGGTGGCGCCGGCCATCACCGCCTCGAACATCTCCTGCATGTGGGGTGATGGTGTGTGGTGGACGATCAGCAGTCGTGGCACCGACCCTCCCATCTAGTGCGCGGGTATGACGCAAAATTAGTGCTTCCGCGCGCGCGACATGTAGCCGAAGTTCGCCGTCGTGCCGAACAGGTAACCGTCGGCATGCAGCATGTCCGGCAATACAGCTGCCAGCGCGGGTCGCACCACCACGTCGACCCTCTCGATGTCGGGGTTGCGGGCACCGGAGAGCACCGCTTCCAGCAGCTCGTGGGTCGACGCGACGGAGTGTGATGAACAACGAGCAGAGTCTTCGTCATGACGACTCTTCGTGCGCGTGCATTTCCACCGCCCTGCCCATCGTCTGCCGGGCCCGGGCTCGATCGCCGGCATAGTCGTAGGCGCGGGCCAGCCTGTACCAGCCTCGCCAGTTGCCGGGGTCCCGCTCGACTTCCTCGCGCACGGATCGAAACAGTTCGTCTGCCGCGTCACGACGGATGCGCCCCGACGGCAGGCGCGGCAGCGTGCTGACGTCAAGCTCGATGCCCTCGTCGTGGATGATGCGAGCCAATCGCTGATGAGCGAGCCCGGCGCGCAGCGTGCTCACCATCACCCAGATACCGATCAGCGGCAGCACCATCAGCGCCAGGCCAAGCCCGATCGCGGCCGGTCGACCGGACACCATAAACGCGGTCGCGATCCTTCCGAGTAGCACGAAGTACACAATCAGCGCAGCGCACAAAAACGCGATCAACAGCTGAACGCGCAGGGCCGATTGGTTGCGGTTCACAAGTCCAGTAGTGGTTCGATGCCGATAGTCAGACCGGGCCTGTCGCGGATGCGGCGCACCGCCAGAAGCACCCCCGGCACGAACGACGTCCGGTCGATGCTGTCATGGCGGATGGTCAGTGTCTCGCCCTGCGTGCCCAGCAGCACCTCCTGGTGCGCGACCAGCCCGGCCAGCCGGACCGAGTGGACGGGAATGCCGTCGATGTCCGCGCCGCGCGCCCCGGCGACCGCCGTCGTTGTGGCATCAGGATTGGGCGGCAAGCCTTTTCGGGCCGCGGCGATGAGTTTTGCGGTGCGGGTGGCGGTGCCCGATGGTGCGTCGGCCTTATTCGGATGGTGCAATTCGACGACTTCGGCCGATTCGAAGAACGGGGCGGCGATCTGCGCGAACCGCATCGACAACACTGCCCCGATCGCGAAGTTCGGCGCGATCAGCACGGCGGTGGACGGCGCCTCCGCCAGCCAGGCCTCGACGTGCGCCAATCGTTCGTCGGTGAACCCCGTGGTGCCCACCACCACGTGAATCCCGTTGTCTATCAGGAACTTGAGGTTGTCCATGACGACGTCGGGGTGGGTGAAATCGATGACGATCTCGGTGCGGCTGTCCACGAACCGCGACACGGGATCGCCCTCATCGACTTCAGCGGCCAGCGTCATGCCATCAGCCTTTTCGACGGCAGCGGCCATCGTCGAGCCGACCTTGCCCTTGGCGCCAAGCACTCCGACCCGCATGAAACGCAGCCTACAGTCGGCTACAGCGGCGCCCCGCCACGTAGATGTTCGAAGATCAACGAGGTCTGGGTGCCGGCGACGTCGGGGTCGGCGTTCAGATTCTCCACGACAAACGACCGCAGATCCTCGGTGTCGCGGGCGGCGACGTGGAGGATGAAGTCGTCGGCGCCGGCGAGGAAGTAGACGTCGATCACCTGAGGCAGCCTGCGGATCTCGCGGATGAAGTGGCGGATCCGTCCTCGCGCGTGCGACTGCAGGCTGACCGAGATCATCGCCTGCAGCGGCCGGCCGATCGCCGCCGGGTCGACGTCGGTGTAGAAGCCTCGGATCACACCGAGATTTTGCAACCGCCGCAGCCGGCCGTGGCACGTCGACGGCGCGATGCCGACCATGTCGGCCAGCACGCTGTTCGGGATGCGAGCGTCATCGTGCAATGCGTTGAGGATTCGCCTGTCGACCTCGTCGATCCAACCGGGCTGAATATCGTTCGACCAGCCAGGCGAGTCTTTCGCAGTTTCCGATGATCGTACTGTCATATCCCAATACTATCGAATATCCGATGGTGAGATTGCAGTAACGCCGAATCTTCTTCACAATTGGTGCATCCTTCCCGACAAAGGAGTGATATGCGCGTCGGTGTCCCGACCGAGATCAAGAACAACGACTACCGGGTCGCCATCACGCCGGCCGGAGTCGCCGAACTCACCCGGCGCGGCCATGACGTGGTCATCCAGGCTGGTGCCGGAGAGGGATTGGCGATCTCCGACGCCGACTTCAAATCGGCGGGCGCCGAGATCATCTCGGGCGCGGACCGCGTCTGGGCCGGCGCCGAGCTGCTGCTGAAGGTCAAGGAGCCGATAAAGGCCGAGTACGCGCTGATGCGCAGCGGTCAAACACTTTTCACCTACCTTCACCTGGCGGCGTCGCGCGCCTGCACCCAAGCGGTCCTGGCTTCGGGCGTCACGGCGATCGCCTACGAAACGGTGCAGACCGCCGACGGGCCCCTTCCGCTGCTGGCGCCGATGAGCGAGGTCGCGGGCCGGCTCGCCGCGCAGGTCGGGGCCTATCACCTGATGAGGCCCGCGGGTGGTCGCGGGGTGCTGATGGGCGGCGTCCCGGGTGTGGGCCCGGCCGACGTCGTCGTGATCGGCGGTGGCACCGCCGGCTGCAACGCCGCCCGCGTGGCGAGCGGAATGGGCGCTCACGTCACGGTGTTCGACATCGACCTCGGTAAGCTGCGCGAACTCGACGCCGGTCTGGGCGGCCGGGTGCGCACCCGCTACTCGTCGGCGCTGGACCTGAACGGCGCGCTCAAACGGGCGGATCTGGTCATCGGGGCCGTGCTGGTCCCCGGGGCCAGGGCGCCCAAGTTGGTCTCGAATTCAGTTGTCGCGCAGATGAAGCCCGGTGCGGTGCTGGTCGATGT
>JAFAWC010000640.1 GCA_019242135.1 Mycobacteriaceae bacterium
TCATGACCTCGACACCGCCCGCGACGACGACATCCTGCTGACCCGACATCACGGCGTATACGGCGAAGTCGAGCGCCTGCTGACTCGACCCGCACGCCCGGTTGATCGTCGTGCCCGCAACTGTCTCCGGCCAGCCGGCCGCGAGCACGGAATAGCGTCCGATGTTGCTCGACTGGTCGCCGACCTGCGACACACATCCCCAGACCACGTCGTCGACAATCGCCGGATCAATGCCGGTGCGGTCGACAATTTCGCGCAGCACAATCGCGGAAAGGTCCGCAGCGTGCATGCCCGACAGCCCGCCGTTGCGCTTGCCGACCGGCGTGCGCACCGCCTCGACGATGACCGTTTCACGCATCTTTCTGCTCCCTGCGATAGGCGGGCGCGATCACACCCTGCTCACGCAGCCGCGCGATCGCGCAATTGTCGAGGCCGAGTTCGGCCAGCACCGCATCCGTGTGTTCTCCGAGCCCGGGCACGGCGCCGATCGGCGGGTCGTACCCGGAGATGACCGGCGGCGGCAACAGCGCCGTAATGGGCCCCGCGGGGGTGTCGACGCGTCGCCAGCGGTCACGGGCTTGCAGCTGCGGGTGCACCAGTACCTCGCTGGGAAGGTTGTAACGGGCGTTGCCGATCCCTGCCGCATCCGCAGTCTTTTGAACGTGCGCCAAGTCATTCTGTTCACACCACGACCCGACCGCCTCGTCCAGCAGCCCGCGATGCACGACACGGCCGGCATTGGTGGCGAACCGCTCGTCGTCGGCCAAATCGTTGCGCCGCAGGACATCGCGCGCAAGCCGCTGCCATTCGCGGTCGTTGGTGGTGCCCAGAATTGCCGTCTGGCCATCGGCGGTGCGATAGGCGCCGTAGGGCGCGACAGCCGGCGAGCTCATGCCGAGCGGCTCTTGGTCGATTCCCGAATGGCGAGTGTAGGTGAGGTGGTAGCCCATCAGCTCGGTCGCCACGTCGAACAGGCTCACCCGGAGCGCGTTGCCGTCACGCCCCGTGCCGGGGCTACGCCCGCACAGCAGAGCGAGAATCGAGACCGCGGCGTACAAGCCACTGCAGACGTCGGCTACCGGCGGACCGGGCTTCGCCGGCTCGCCCGGCCTGCCGGTGACCGCACACACCCCGGATTCCGCCTGGATGAGCAGATCGTAGGCACGTTTGTGCGATATCGGCCCGCCCGGGCCGTAGCCGTCGATCTCGACGGCGATGACCTCCGGATGGCGAGTCGCCATATCGTCGGGGGCCACCCCGAGCCGGGCGGTCGAACCCGGAGTGAGATTGGACACCAGGACGTCGGCGCGGTCGAGCAGGCGGTGCAGCAGTTCGACACCCTGCGGCGCCTTCAGATCGAGGGTGACCGACTCTTTTCCGCGGTTGACCCAAACGAAGTGGGCGGCAAGGCCGTTGACGACGTCGTCGTAATGTCGCGCGAAATCACCGCCGTCGGGGTTTTCGACCTTGATTACCCGAGCGCCGAAGTCCGCGAGCGTGCGCGTGCACATCGGTGCGGACACCGCCTGTTCCAGGGTGACCACGGTGATCCCCGCGAGCGGCGCCGGCCGCGCCGCGGATTCGGTCATCACATCACCATGCCGCCGTCGACTGGCAGCACCTGGCCGGTGATGTACGACGCCGCGTCGGACGCCAAGAACACGAACGCACCCGCGACCTCGGAGGGCTCCGCCCACCGCTTGAGCGGTATCCGCGCCATCATGTTGGCGGCGAACTTCTCGTTGGTGCGAATGGTTTCAGTCATGGGCGTAGCAGCGAGCGGCGCCAGTGCGTTCACCAGGATGTTCTTCGACGCCAACTCACGCGCAAGGGATTTGGTGAAACCCACGATGGCCGCCTTGGCCGCCGAATAGTTCACCTGGCCGAGCGTGCCGGTGATACCGGCGGCTGACGTCACGTTGATGATCCGTCCGGTGCCGTCGGGTGGGATGTAAGGCAGCGCCGCCTGGGTGCAGTTGAACGCACCCATGACGTGAATGTCGAGCAAGAGCCGAAACGACTCTTGCGACAGTTTCGGAAACATCGCCGGCTGGGTGACGCCGGCGTTGTTGACCAGGATGTGTATTGTGCCGTTGGCCAGGCCGGCCGCGTGCCGCGCTGCGGTATCCGCGGACTCGCGACTGGACACATCGAGGCCGGCTGCCTCAGCGCGACCGCCGGCCGCCGAGATACGCTCCGCCACAGCAGAAGCAGCATCCTTGTCAATGTCTGTGACCAGCACCGCCGCACCCGCTGCAGCGAGCGCGTGGGCGACCGCTGACCCGATACCCCCGGCCGCGCCGGTGACCAACGCTGAGCGGCCGGTCAGGTCGAACAGCGGATTGCTTTGCCCCATCAGTAGCTCCTCGGCAATCCGAGAACGTGCGATCCGAGAAAGTTCAAAATCATCTCCTGGCTGACTGGTGCGATTTTCATCAGACGCGCCTCGCGAAAGTACCTGGAAACGTGATACTCCTCCGAATATCCCATGCCGCCGTGCGTCTGCAGCGCGCGGTCGGCGGCGGTGAAACCCGCGTCTGCGCAGAGGTATTTTGCGGTGTTGGCCTCGCGCCCGCAGGGCTTTTTATGGTCGTAGAGCCAGGTCGCCTTGCGCAGCATCAGTTCGGCGGCGTCCAGACGCGCAAGCGAATCGGCAAGAGGAAACTGGATTCCCTGATTCATACCGATCGGCCGGTTGAAGACGACGCGCTCATTTCCGTACTTCACCGCCTTCTCCAGCGCGCACCTACCCAGCCCCAGTGCCTCCGCGGCGATGAGCATGCGCTCCGGGTTCAGGCCGTCGAGGATGTATTGAAATCCCAGGCCCTCCTCACCCACTCGATCCTCCACCGGAACATGCAGGTCATCGATGAACAATTCATTCGATGACACCGCATTGCGACCCATCTTGCGGATCGGCCGCACGTCCACCCTGTCGCGGTCAAGATCGGTAAGGAACAGCGTCATCCCGTCGGTCTTCTTGGTGACCTCGTCATAGGACCGGGTGCGCGTG
>JAFAWC010000674.1 GCA_019242135.1 Mycobacteriaceae bacterium
GCGACGTTTTGCCCAGCCCGGGTGGCCCGGACAACAGAATGTGATCGGGTGTGCTGCCGCGATTCTTGGCGCCCTCGATGACCAGCTGCAACTGCTCGCGCACCCGCGGTTGGCCGATGAACTCGTCCAGCGACCTCGGGCGCAGACTGGCGTCGACGTCGCCCTCGCCGACCGTGAGCGCGGCGGACACCTCGCGGTCCTCGGTGCCCTCGAAACCGTTCACTGTTGTCTGTTCTTCGCGCCAGCGCTCATCACCGTCGTCTGTTCTTCGCGCAAGCGCTCATCACGACCTTCTACCGAGCAGAGACAGCGCCGCCCGCAGCGCGCTCGTCGTCGTTGCCCCGTGCTCAGCCGCCAGCACCCGGTCGGTGGCCTCTTCGGCTTGCTTGGCCGCGAACCCGAGCCCCACCAGGGCTTCCACCACGGGCCCACGCACCGCGTGCCCGTTGCTGGCCGCGGCGCCCACCACGACGACCGCTCCGACCTTGTCGCGCAGTTCGAGCACCATGCGTTCGGCGCTGCGCTTGCCGATGCCCGGCACCCGTGTGAGCGCGGTGACGTCCCCGTCGGCCAGGACCTGACGCAACGCGGGGGCCTCGTGCACGGCCAGCGTCGCCATCGCCAGCCGCGGGCCGACCCCGGAAACCGACAGCAGTGTCTGAAACAGATCCCGGGTGTCGCAGTCGGCGAAACCGTACAGCGTCATCGAGTCCTCGCGCACGATCATCGCGGTGACGAGTCTGGCCTCGGCGCCGCGGCGCAGGCTCGCCAGCGTCGATGGCGTCGCGTTGACCCGGTAGCCCACCCCACACGCCTCGATGACGACGTGATCGAGTGCAACGTCGAGGACTTCTCCGCGGATCGAGGCGATCACGGAGCGCTCCGCGACAGCGGGTTGCGCGCGGCCGCCACCCTGGCCGCGAACTTCTTGGCCTGCTCGGCGGCACGCGCCTCGGCTTGTTCCATCCGGGCCAGCGTCGGTGCGCGCCAGCAGTGGCAGATCGCCAACGCAAGCGCGTCGGCGGCATCGGCCGGCGCGGGTTTTGCTTGCAGCGCAAGGATTTTGGTCACCATCGTAGTGACCTGAGACTTGCCGGCGCCGCCGCTGCCGGTGACGGCGGCCTTCACCTCGCTGGGTGTGTGGAAACGCACGTCGATGCCGCGGCGGGCGGCGGCGAGCGCGATCACTCCCCCGGCTTGCGCGGTGCCCATCACCGTCGACACGTTGTGCTGGGAGAACACCCGCTCGATCGCGACGACGTCGGGCCGGTGGGTGTCCATCCAGTGTTCGGCGGCGTCGCTGATCGACAACAGCCGCCGGTGCAGCGGCATGTCAGCGGGCGTGCGCACCACATCGACGTCAAGGGCCACCAGCTGTCTGCCGCCGGTGCTTTCGACGACAGACAGGCCGCACCGGGTCAGGCCGGGATCGACACCCATGACACGCAAGGCCGCCCCTCCGCATCGCTACGAACAACTGTTCGATAAAACCCTAGCGGGTTGACCCGACACCGCAGCGCAGCGACACGCGACCAGTTAGCGCCCGGCAACGCGCCACCACGGCCGAGAGTACGGTTCGCAACGTGCGGACCGTTCGAAGTTTCTGCCGCGTCTGCACAGCGGTGTGCGGCATTCTCGTCGAGCTCGACGGTGACACCGTGGTTCGTGTCCGCGGCGACCGCGACCACCCGTTCTCGCAGGGCTACACGTGCCCGAAGGGCCGCGCGCTGCCACAGATCCACCACCATCCGCAGCGGCTTGACCGGCCGCTGATCCGCGTCGACGGCCACCTGCAACCCGCCACCTGGGACGACTGTCGTCGACCCGCCCACCGGGATGACCCGCTACTCCGGCGTCCCGGTCACGCTGCAGCAGGGTTAATCGGCCTCGATCTGCGCCAGAATCTCGTCGGGGATGTCGGCGTTGGTGTAGACGTTCTGCACGTCGTCGCTGTCCTCGAGCGCATCGACCAGCCGCATGATCTTGCGCGAGCCTTCCGCGTCCAGCGGCACTGTCACCGACGGCAAGAAACCCGCTTCCGCCGCGTCATAGTCGATCCCGGCGTCCTGTAGCGCGCTGCGCACCTCCACCAAATCCGACGGCTCGCTGATGACCTCGAAACTGTCACCGAGGTCATTGACCTCCTCCGCCCCGGCGTCGAGCACCGCAACAAGCACGTCATCCTCGGACAGCCCGTCCTTGTCCAACAGCACGACGCCCTTGCGGGCGAACATGTATGCCACCGATCCCGGGTCGGCCATGGCGCCGCCGTTGCGGGTCATCGCCACGCGTACCTCGCCGGCGGCGCGGTTGCGGTTGTCGGTCAGACACTCGACCAGCACGGCAACGCCGTTGGGACCGTAACCCTCGTAGGTGATGGTCTGCCAGTCGGCGCCGCCCGCCTCCTCGCCGGCGCCGCGCTTGCGGGCCCGTTCGATGTTCTCGTTGGGCACCGAACTCTTCTTGGCCTTCTGGATCGCGTCGTACAGCGTCGGATTACCCGCCGGGTCGCCACCGCCGACACGCGCGGCCACCTCGATGTTCTTGATCAGCCGGGCGAACATCTTGCCGCGGCGAGCGTCGACGACCGCCTTCTTGTGCTTGGTCGTGGCCCATTTGGAATGGCCGCTCATCCGGTCCTACCTCGCTCCCTCGATAACCCGACGAGTTTACGTGAGCGATCGCCTTCGCCCTGCCTGCCAGCCACAACCCGGGCGGCGGATAGCTCACGCCCGCCCGGTGACGATGTCGACGAACAACCGGTGCACCCGCGCCTCGCCGGTGATCTCGGGATGAAACGCGGTGGCCAGCATGCGGCCCTGCCGCACCGCCACCGGGTGGCCCGCGGCGCAGGCCAGCACCTCGACCCCGGCGCCGACCCGTTCCACCCACGGGGCGCGGATGAACACCGCGTGCACCGGTGAGTCCAGCCCCACGAACACA
>JAFAWC010000133.1 GCA_019242135.1 Mycobacteriaceae bacterium
TCGTGGTCCACCATGCACCGAAGGTGCCCGGCCGTACACTGCCGTTCGTGATCGCCCTCGTCGAGCTCGACGAAGGCGTGCGGATGCTCGGCGAGCTGCGCAATGTCGACCCCGCCGCCGTGGAAATCGGAATGCCCGTTCGCGCAATCTATATCGACTTTCCCGCCACCGATGCCGGGCCGGCGTGGACGCTGTACGCATGGGAGCCCGACCGATGAGCGCAGCGCAGTCCGATGCCCCACCGGTGGAAGTGGGCACCACGCTGCCCGAGCTGTCGCTGTATGGCGATCCGACGTTCATCGTTTCGACGGCGATCGCCACCCGCGACTACCAGGACGTCCACCACGACCGGGATAAGGCGCAGGCCAAGGGATCCAAGGACATCTTCGTCAACATCCTCACCGACACCGGTCTGGTACAGCGCTACATCACCGACTGGGCGGGCCCGGAGGCGATGATCAAGTCGATCGGGTTGCGGCTCGGTGTGCCGTGGTATGCCTACGACACAGTCACGTTCAAGGGCGAAGTGACTGCGGTGGACGACGACCTGATCACGCTGAAGATCGTTGGCTCCAACAGCCTCGGCGACCACATCATCGCCACTGCCACGCTCGTGCTCGGGCGCCACTGATGCCGGGAGAACTGTCCAGCAAGGCGGCGATTGCCGGGATCGGGGCCACCGAGTTCTCGAAGAACTCCGGGCGCAGTGAGCTTCGGCTTGCGGCCGAGGCCGTGCTCGACGCCCTCGACGATGCGGGTCTGACACCCGCCGACGTGGACGGCATGGTCACGTTCACGATGGACTCCAACACCGAGGTCGCGATCGCGCGGGCGACTGGGATCGGGGACCTGACGTTCTTCTCCAAGATCCATCACGGCGGCGGCGCAGCATGCGCGACCATCCAGCAGGCGGCGATCGCGGTCGCGACCGGAGTGGCGGACTGCGTTGTGGCGTACCGGGCTTTCAACGAACGCTCCGGGACACGGTTCGGGCAGGTACAGGCACGGCTGGTGGAAAACGCCGACTCGACGGGGGTCGACAACTCGTTCTCGTATCCGCACGGCCTGTCGACGCCGGCCGCGCAGGTCGCGATGATCGCCCAGCGCTACATGCACCTGACCGGCGCGACCAGCCGCGACTTCGGGGCCGTCTCGGTGGCCGACCGCAGGCATGCCGCGAACAACCCGAAGGCGTACTTCTACGGCAAGCCGATCACGATCGAGGATCATCAGAACTCTCGGTGGATCGCGGAGCCGCTGCGGCTGCTTGACTGCTGCCAGGAGACCGACGGCGCGGTTGCGCTGGTCGTCACCTCCGCGGAGCGGGCCCGAGACCTCAAGAACCGCCCGGCCGTCATCGAAGCCGCCTCGCAAGGCGCGAGCCCCAACCAGTATTCGATGGTCAGCTACTACCGGCCCGAGCTCGGCCTCCCCGAAATGGGACTGGTCGGCAGGCAGCTGTGGCAGCAGTCCGGCCTTGCGCCCAACGACATCCAGACAGCGGTGCTCTACGACCACTTCACGCCGTTCACGCTGATCCAACTCGAAGAGCTGGGTTTCTGCGGATGGGGTGAGGCGAAGGACTTCATCGCCGACGGGGCGATCGAGATCGGCGGCCGGCTCCCGATCAACACCCACGGCGGCCAGCTCGGTGAGGCCTACATCCATGGCATGAACGGCATCGCCGAAGGTGTGCGCCAGCTTCGCGGCACGTCGGTCAACCAGGTGCCAGATGTCGAGCACGTGCTGGTGACCGCGGGCACCGGCGTGCCCACCTCGGGCCTGATCCTCGGCAACTAGCGCCGATCGGCCGCGAATGCAACGCGGCGGATCCCGCACCTACACCGGCACCAGCTCCACACCCGAAAGCACCGGTTCGTCGTCGCGCGTCGGCGCAGTCACGACCGCGACCAGCCCCGAGGATTCCTCCCAGATCCGCAGCAGCAGCATCTCGCCCGGGTACGCGACCCCCGCGAACCGCGCACCGTAACTTCCCACCCTGCTGACGTCGCTCTCCAGGCAGGCATCGATGATCGCCTTGCACGCCATCCCGTACGTGCATAGCCCGTGCAGGATCGGCCGCGGAAAGCCTGCCCCGGCAGCGAATTCCGGATCGGAATGTAGTGGATTGCGGTCACCGCAAAGGCGGTAGAGCAAGGCCTGCTGCGGCAGGATCGGTAACGGCACCTCGTGGTCGCACGGCCGGTCCGGGACGGTCGACGACAAAGACGGTCCCCGCGAACCACCGAAACCGCCTTCCCCGCGGGCGAAGATCGACCTGGTGGTGCTCCACAACGGGGTGCCGTCCAGCGTGGTCACTGTCGACTCGGTGAGGATCACCGCGGCCTTGCCCTTGTCCCAGATATCGACGACGCGGCTGGTGCTGCGCGCAGTGCCCGATGCCGGCAGCGGCCCCGCCACCGTCACCGACTCCGCGCCGTGCAGAATTTTGGCGAGCTCGATGCTGATACCCGGAAACGGCACCGTCGGCGGTTCGGTCATGTGAAATGACTGCGCCACATTGCCGAACGTCGGCAGCACCGCGGGTGTGTTGTCGACGAGATAGCTCAGCTCGCGCGGGTTCATCGGATCGGCGCCGGCTCCCAGTGCCAGTGCATAGAGCTGCACATCGCTGCTGGTCCAACTGAATTCGGCAGCGGCTAGCTCCGCGCCGATGGCCACCGACGGATCGATCGGCATGTCAGGCCTCCCCGGCAGCGGCAGCGCCCGCCAGATGCAACGCAGCCAGATATCCGAACACCATTGCTGGGCCGATGGTCCCGCCCGGCCCCGGGTAGGTGTGCCCCATCACCGGTGCGCTCACGTTGCCCGCCGCGTACAGCCCGACGATCACGCTGCCGTCGTCGCGCAGCGCCCGCCCGTGCACATCGGTGCGGATCCCGCCCTTGGTGCCCAAGTCGCCGGGCACCATCTTGGCCGCGTAATACGGCGGGTGGCTGATCTCGCCGAGGTTCGGATTCGGTTTGTTGGTCGGGTCTCCGTAGTACCTGTCGTAGGCGCTCTCGCCGCGGTGAAAGTCCTCGTCGACGCCCGAGCGCGCGAAACCGTTGAACCGCGACACCGTCGCCACCAGTTGATCGGCCGGCAGCCCGGCCTTGTCGGCGACCTCTGCCACCGTCTCCCCCGTCAAGATGACCCCGCTGTCGAGCCACTTGCTCGGAATCCGTTGCCCGGGGTTCAATCCCGCGAAGATGTAGCGGTCGCGGTACTGCTGGTCGAAGACCAGCCAGGCGGGCACGTTTTCGCCGGGGCCCGGGCCCTGGCCCCACTCGCCGCCGTACATGTGGTGGCATGCTTCGACGTAGGGCATGGATTCGTTCATGAACCGCTTGCCGGCCATGTTGACGATGATCGATCCGGGCGAGTTGCGCTCCGACAGCGCGAACCACGGTGCCCCGACCAGCGGCACCGTCGGCCCCCACCAGGCGTCATCCATCAGTTCCAGTGCGGCGCCGAGCTTCTCGGCCGCCAGAATCCCGTCGCCGGTGTTGGCCTTGGCGCCGACCGTCCATTCGGTGGTGATCGGCGCCCGCTGATATTTCACCCGCATCTGTTCGTTGTGCTCGAAACCTCCACTCGCCAGGATCACCCCGCGCCGAGCCCGGATCAGCTGCGGCTCGGCACTTTCCGGCCCGGTCATGTCGCGCACGTACACGCCGCGCACCACCCCGTCGTCCACGTACAGATCGGTCAGCGCGGTGTTGAGCTGCACGGGAACCCCGGCGGAGCGCAGCCCGATGCGCAGCGGCGCGATCAGCGCACGGCCCATGCCGACGAGGTTTTTCCCCGTCGCCCGGGCCCACACGGTCCGCGCGCCGACCCGCAGGCTGCGCAGCACACCCCGCGGGTGGCGCTTGAGCATGTTCAACCGCACGTAGTCCTGCTGCATGACAACGACATTGAGCGGAACCTTACCGTACGCCGGCTCGAGGCCGGCCTCATCGACGCCCAGCGCCCGGGCATCGAACGGTTTCGGCTCGATCGAGCGTCCGGCCGGGCGCCCCCCGGGGGCCTCCGGGTAGTAGTCCGAGTAACCGGGCACCCAGCACATCTTCAGCGGCGTGTGCTTCAACACGAACGACAGCATCTCCGGCCCCCGCTGCAGATACGTGTCGATGCGTTCGGCCTCGACGATGTCGCCGATGATGCCGTGCAGGTAGGTGCGCGCGGCCTCGGCGGAGTCGGTGACCCCGTCGCGCTGCAGGACCTCGTTGTTCGGGATCCACACCCCACCGCCGGAGCGAGCGGTCGAGCCGCCGAAGTGCGGGGCCTTCTCGAACACCACGGTCGACAAGCCCGCGTGGGCGGCGGTCAGTGCGGCTACCATGCCCGCAGCGCCGCTGCCCACGACGACGACGTCGTACTCCTGTCCACTCATACTAGAACACGTTATAGAATTGGCCGGGTCAGGCGCTACCGACCCCGGCGCATCGAACAGAGGGGCGACCGCTGATGCTCAGTGTTCAGACGCATGACGAACTGGCCGCCGACCTGGCTCAGGCCGAGCGCAGCCGCGTCCCGATCGCTCCGCTGACAGAGAAAAACCCCACCATAGACGTGGTCGACGCTTACCAGATCCAGTTGGTCAACATCCGCCGGCGCGTCGCCGAAGGGGCCCGCGTCGTCGGTCACAAGGTCGGCCTGTCCAGCAAAGCGATGCAGCAGATGATGGGAGTCGACGAACCTGACTACGGGCATTTGCTCGACGAGATGGAGGTCGCAGCGGACAGGCCGGTCCGGGCGGACAGGTATTTGTACCCGCGGGTCGAGGTCGAGGTGGGGTTCATCCTCGGCGATGACCTGCCCGGCGCCGAATGCACCGAGGCCGACGTGCTGGCCGCGACTGCCGCGTTCGCGCCGTCGATCGAGCTCATCGACACCCGAATCACCGACTGGAAGATCAAGCTGTGTGACACCATCGCCGACAACGCGTCGTCGGCGGGCTTCGTACTGGGCAGCGAGCGGGTGTCGCCCGGCGAGATCGACATCACCTGCATCGACGCCGTGCTGACCCGCAACGGCGAGGTGGTGG
>JAFAWC010000406.1 GCA_019242135.1 Mycobacteriaceae bacterium
CGAGCCGATTTTCGTGCGCAGCTCCGAGAAGGTTTGGACCGCCGCGGGGGTGGCGGCCGGCATCGACCTGGCGCTGTCGCTCGTCGAGGACGATCTGGGCACCGAGGTCGCCCAGACGGTGGCCCGCTGGATGGTGATCTATCTGCGAAGACCAGGCGGCCAAACGCAGTTCGCCGCCCCGGTGTGGATGCCACGCGCGCGCCGCACGCCGATCCGCGACGTGCAGGAGGCCATCGAAGCCCAGCCCGGCGGGGCGCACAGCGTCACCGAACTCGCCCGCAGGGCCGCAATGAGCCCCCGCCACTTCACCCGCGTCTTCACCGACGAGGTGGGCGAGGCGCCGGGCGCTTACGTCGAACGAATTCGCACCGACGCCGCCCGCCGCCAGCTGGAGGAAACCGACGACACCATCGTGGCGATCGCCACCCGGTGCGGGTTCGGCACCACAGAAACCATGCGCCGCAACTTCATCCGCCGCGTCGGCGTGTCGCCAGATCAGTACCGGAAGACCTTCGCATAAAGGAGAGAAATATGCAGATCGCGATCGTGCTGTATCCCGGCTTCACCGCCCTGGACTTCATCGGGCCGTACGAGGCGCTGCGCTGGCTGCCGCGCGCCGAGGTGCGGTTCGTCTGGCACGAGCCGGGACCGATCACCGCCGACTCCGGTGTGCTGGTGATCGGCGCGACGCACTCCTTTGACGAGACTGCCCGTCCCGACATCATTTTGGTGCCGGGCGGGTTCTCGACGATGGAACACGCACGTGACGAGAAACTGCTCGACTGGTTGCGAACGGCGCACCAAACCGCGACGTGGACTACGTCGGTGTGCTCGGGATCGATCATTCTGGCCGCGGCGGGGGTGCTGGACGGCAAGCGCGCGACATCGCACTGGGCGGCGCTGTCAGCGTTGAAAGCACTGGGCGTCAAGGCCGTTGGCGACCAACGCATCGTGCACGAGGGTGACATCGTCACCTGCGCGGGCGTGTCGGCCGGAATCGATCTCGGGCTGTGGCTGGCCGGCCGAATCGGTGGCGACGGCCGGGCGAAGGTCATTCAGTTGTCCATGGAATATGACCCGCAGCCGCCGTACGACTCCGGTCACATGTCGAAGGCGTCAGCGACCACCAAGGCCGGCGCCACCGCACTGATGTCGAAGGAACTGGTGAAGCCGACTCAGCTCAAGGCTATCTCCGCGCTGGTGTGGGAACACGCGATCAAGACCGCACGCTCGCGGCGCAAACGACGGCTTGTACCGTCGCGCGGGTGACCAGTCTGGCCTACGACGACCGGGGCAGCGGCGAGCCGGTGGTGTTCATCGCCGGGCGCGGCGGCCTGGGCCGCACCTGGCATCCGTTTCAGGTGCCAGCGTTTTTGGCCGCCGGGCATCGTGCCGTGACCTTCGACAACCGGGGCGTGGGGGCCACCGCGAACGCGGACGGTTTCACGACCGAGACGATGGTCGCCGACACCGCCGCGCTCATCGAGCAGCTCGACCTGGCGCCGACCAACGTCGTGGGTGCGTCGATGGGTGCCTACATCGCGCAGGAACTGATGGTGGCGCGGCCCGAGCTGGTCCGGCGGGCCGCGCTGATGGCCACCCGCGGGCGGCACGACCGCACCCGCCAACTCATCGGTCGCGCGGAACGAGAGATCGCCGACTCCGGCATCGAGCTGCCGGCGGCTTATCAGGCGAAAGTCCGCCTACTGGAGAATTTTTCGCCCAAGACACTCAACGATGACCGCGCCGCCGCCGAGTGGATCGACACGTTCACCGTCTTCCCGAGCAGGCCGAGCGCGGGCCTGCGCTGCCAGATCGACATCGGCCCTGAGCGCGACCGGCTGCCGGCGTACCGCAGCATCACCGCCCCCGTGTTGGTGATCGGGTTCGCCGACGACGTGCTGGTGCCAGCGCATCTGGGCAAAGAGGTTGCCGACGCGATGCCCAATGGACGGTTCGTGCGAATCGCCCACACCGGTCATCTGGGTTTCCTCGAACGACCCGACGCCGTCAACGCCGCGATCCTGCAATTCTTCGCCGGCATGCTTTTGTGACACTCTTGACGGGATGGTGAATCCCTCGACGGCCCAGGCGAGCGTCGTCGTCGACGAGCTGATCCGCGGCGGCGTGCGCGACGTCGTGCTGTGCCCGGGTTCGCGCAACGCGCCGCTGGCGTTCGCTTTGCGCGACGCCGACGCGAGCGGGCGGGTGCGGCTGCACGTTCGCATCGACGAACGCACGGCCGGCTACCTGGCGGTCGGCCTGGCCATCGCGGGGCAGGCGCCGGTTCCGATCGTGATGACTTCGGGCACCGCGGTCGCCAACCTCGGCCCCGCCGTTGCGGAGGCCAACTATGCCCGGGTACCGCTGATCGTGCTCTCGGCCAACCGGCCCTACGAGTTGCTCGGCACCGGCGCCAACCAGACGATGGAGCAACTCGGCTACTTCGACACGCAGGTCCGCGCGTCGATCAGCCTCGGCCTGGCCGAGGAAGGCACCGAGAAGATGGCCGACCAGAACGCGCGCTGGCGTTCGGCGGTGTGCCGGGTGCTTGCCGCCGCGACCGGCGCCCGCAGCGCCAACGCCGGACCTGTGCAATTCGACATCCCGCTGCGCGAGCCGCTGGTGCCGGACCCGGAGCCCGACCTGTCCGCCGTGCCCGCCGGCCGGCCGGGCGGCCGGGCGTGGACCTACACCCCGCCGGTCACCTTCGACCAGCCGCTGGACATCGACGTGTCCACCGACACGGTCGTGATCAGCGGACACGGCGCCGGCGTGCACCCCAACCTGGCGGCGCTGCCCACGGTGGCCGAGCCGACCGCGCCGCCCGCCGCGAACCCGCTGCACCCACTGGCGTTGTCGTTGCTGCACCCGCAGCAGGTGATCATGCTCGGCCGGCCGACGCTGCACCGCACGGTGTCCGCGCTGCTGGCTGATCCTGCTGTCCCGGTCATGGCCCTGACCACCGGCCCACGCTGGCCGGATGTCTCGGGCAACTCGCAGGCCACCGGCACCCGGGCGGTCACGACGGGCGTCCCGAGCGACGGGTGGCTGCGCCGCTGCGCGGAGGTCAACCGGCGCGCGGTTGAGTCGGTGCGCGGTCAGTTGAAGGCTCACCCGCTGACAACGGGCCTGCACGTCGCGGCGGCGGTCGCCGACGCGCTGCGTCCCGGCGATCAGCTGATCCTCGGCGCATCGAATCCGGTGCGTGACGCGGCGCTGGTCAGCCTCGGCGCCGCGGGTATCAGCGTGCGGTCCAACCGCGGGGTGGCCGGC
This sequence comes from Mycobacteriaceae bacterium, assembly GCA_019242135.1. Taxonomy (GTDB): domain Bacteria; phylum Actinomycetota; class Actinomycetes; order Mycobacteriales; family Mycobacteriaceae; genus Mycobacterium. The sequence continues at coordinate 3,277 of JAFAWC010000406.1, forward strand.
ATCGACGGAACCGTGTCGACGGCGATCGGGGCGGCGCTGGCACACGAGCGCCACATCGGAGGCCGGACCATCGCGCTGATCGGCGACCTCACGTTCGTCCACGATGCCTCCGGACTTCTGATCGGCCCGACGGAGCCGGTGCCTGCTCAGCTGACGATCGTGGTGTCCAACGACAACGGCGGCGGCATCTTCGAGCTGCTCGAGCAGGGCGATCCGAGATTCTCCGACGTGTCCTCGCGGATCTTCGGGACCCCGCACGACATTGACGTCGGCGCGCTGTGCCGCGCCTATCACGTCGAGGCGCGGCAGGTCGAGGTCGAGGATCTCGCTGCTGCGGTGAATTCGCCGTTTTGCGGGATGCGGGTCATCGAGGTCAAGGCTGACCGGTCGACGCTGCGGCAGCTGCACGCGGCGATCAAGGCGGCGATATGAGCTGGCTGAGCGGCCTGCTCAGCCACTTCCGCAACGGCAAAAACTGCGACGAATCCGAACCCACCCGCCGAAAGGTCATGCGCCGCATCAGGGTGGGCATCCTCGTCGCGGCATGTCTGGTGACCCTGCAGTCCGTGCTGCTGGTGGCCGGCGCGTGGCGCAACGACCGTCAGATCGAGCGCCACATGGGGGTCGCGGAGGCTGAGGTGCTCAACGCGGGCCCGCGTCGCTCGACG
>JAFAWC010000603.1 GCA_019242135.1 Mycobacteriaceae bacterium
CCGAGATCGGCGAGATGCGGCTCACCATCGACGAGCACCACCAGCACAAGGACGTGTACCGACACTCTCTGACAGTGCTCCGCCAGGCGGTCGCCCTCGAGGACGAGGGGCCCGACCTGGTGCTGCGGTGGGCGGCGGTGTTGCACGACATCGGCAAGCCGGCCACGCGCAGGCACGAGCCCGACGGCGGTGTGAGTTTCCACCACCACGAGGTGGTCGGGGCGAAGATGGCGCGCAAGCGCCTGCGGGCGTTGAAGTACTCCAAGCAGATGATCGACGACGTATCGCAGCTGGTGTATCTGCATCTGCGGTTTCACGGCTACGGCGACGCGGGGTGGACCGATTCGGCGGTGCGGCGGTACGTCACCGACGCCGGGCCGCTGTTGGCGCGGCTGCACAAGCTGGTCCGCGCCGACTGCACCACCCGCAACAAGCGCAGGGCCGCCCGACTGCAGGCCAATTACGACGATCTCGAGAGGCGCATCGCCGACCTGGCCGCGAAGGAGGATTTGCAGCGGGTGCGGCCGGATCTGGACGGCAACGAGATCATGGAGCTGCTGGGCATCCCGGCCGGACCTGACGTCGGGGAGGCGTGGCGATATCTGAAGGAGCTGCGGCTCGAGCGCGGCCCGTTGGGCAAGGAGGGCGCCACCGCCGAATTGCTGGCGTGGTGGAACGCCCGCGGCGAGGCGACCTGAGTCGCCGGCTCGACGTTTCGCCGGCGATCAGCGCCGCCCCGTCCCCGGCGGACCCGCGAACGCCTGCGCAATCATCAGCCAGCGTTTGGCGTCATCCCCTTCGGCGACAACGTCGAGCGAGGCCGGCGGCCGACGCTGGGTGACCAGATAGCAGAAGTCCTCGGCCGAGCCGGTGATCCGTTGTCCGGCATCCGCGGGGCCCCATACCCACGCCTCGCCGTCGGGCCCCTGCAACTCGACGCGAAACGGTTCGGCCGGCGGGTCCTCGTTGTGCACCGCGAAGGCGAAGTCGCGGGTGCGCACACCGAGGTGGGCGATCGGGCGGAGCCGCGCCGTGGCGCTCCGCCGGATGCCCAGGGCGTCGGCGACGTCAAGGCCGTGCGCCCAGGTTTCCATCAGCCGCGCGGTGGCCATCGAGGCCGGGCTCATCGGCGGGCCGAACCACACCAGTCGGCGATCCGACGGCACGGCGAACAGCGCGTCATGAAGCCGCCGGCGGGTCACCCGCCAGTCGTCAAGAAGCTCGGCGGGGGAGCGGAGCGATTCTTTCTCGGCGGCCGTGTCGACGAAACCCGTCGGGTCTGCTGCCGCGACGGCCAGTAGATCGCCGAATGCGGCCTCGTCGGTGACCGATGTCAGCGCAACATGATCCGTCCATAACAGGTGACCGATCTGGTGGGCGACGGTCCAGCCTGCCGCCGGAGTCGGCCGCCGCCAACCGGGCTCCGGTAGGGGCGCGACGAGCGAGTCGAGCGCATCGGATTCGGCGACCAGATCGTCGAGGATGGGTGCCGCATCGGCCATGGGGGCAAGGTTACGGCGCGGGTATTCTCCGGCCGATCACGGCGTGCGCCGCCAGCCCGGTGAGATAGACCCCGGCCGCCGCCAGTGCCAATGCCGGCGAGCGGCCGTCGGCCGGGATCAGGGCGGCAGTCACCGCCGTCGCGCCGACGAACGACAGCCAAAACAGGGAGTCCTGCACCGCGAACACGTGCCCGCGCAGCGGGTCGACAACGTCGATCTGCATCGCGGTGTCCGCGCACAACTTGACCACCTGCCCGGCGGCACCCAGCAGGAAGCCGCACACCAGCATCACCGGCAGGACCAGCCCCGAGCCGACAAGCTGGATGGCCGCCGCGGCGGCCAGCGCCGAGTTCGCCGCCGCGAACCGGCCGATACGGCGCACGAGAACGGGAGTGAGCACGGTCGCAATGAAGCCACCGAAGGCGGTAGTCGAGAGGAACACGACCGCGGTCCCCAGCCCCGCGACGGCGGCCCCGGTATGGCGAACGATCACCAGCATCAGCATCGTGTTGACGCCGAACGCGATGCGGTGCGCGGCGAGTCCGGCCAGTGTCGCGGTCACGCTCGGTGCGCCGATCACGGTGCGCAGCCCATGCAGCCATCCGGTGGCGACCGCGTAGATCGCCGACCCCCGGACGCTCCGTGCGGTGACGTCGGGTCCTAGGCGGTGCGCCGCAAACCGCAAGGCCAGCAGCAGAGCGAGCACAACCGGTGCGAGGACGATGAATATCACTGTGGCAGAGCCGGTGTCATTGGCACCGAACAGCCAGCGGGGGAGCAGCATGAAGTTCGCGCCCACAAATGTTGCGGCGGCACCGATCGCGGTGGCGACCGCGTTCATCGTGACCACCTGCTCGCGCGGCACTACGTGCGGCAACGCCGCTGACAGACCCGAGGTGACGAAGCGGGAGACGCCGTTGACGACCAAAGCTCCGGCGAGGATCGGCCGGTCGCCGGCACCCAGCGCCAACAGCGACCCGACGCCGGTGATCAGTACCAACCGCGCGGCGTTGGCGCCGACCAACACGAGCCGACGATCCCAGCGGTCCAACATCGCGCCGGCGAAGGGCCCCAGCAATGAGTACGGCAGGAACAGCACTGCGAACGATGCGGCGATCGCGGAAGGCGTGGCCGCTCGTTCGGGATTGAACAGAATCGCGCCCGCCAGCCCGGCGTTGAAGAGCCCCTCGCCGAACTGGCT
>JAFAWC010000708.1 GCA_019242135.1 Mycobacteriaceae bacterium
GCAGGAGCTGCTCAAGCAGGCCGCCGCGGCCAAGATCATCCTAGAGATCGAGATCGGTGTGGTCGGCGGTGAGGAGGACGGCGTCGAGGCCGAGATCAACGACAAGCTCTACACCACGCCCGAGGACTTCGAGAAGACCATCGGTGCGCTCGGCTCGGGTGAGCACGGCAAGTACCTGCTGGCTGCCACGTTCGGCAACGTACACGGCGTCTACAAACCGGGGAACGTGAAACTGCGTCCGGAGGTGCTCGCCGAGGGTCAGCAGGTCGCCGCGGCGAAGCTCGGTCTACCCGGAGATTCCAAGCCGTTCGACTTCGTTTTCCACGGCGGCTCGGGCTCGCTGAAGTCAGAGATCGAGGAGGCGTTGGGGTACGGGGTCGTGAAGATGAACGTCGACACCGACACGCAGTACGCGTTCACCCGGCCGGTCGCCGCGCACATGTTCAGCAACTACGACGGGGTGCTGAAGGTCGACGGCGAGGTCGGCAACAAGAAGACGTACGACCCGCGCAGCTACCTCAAGAAGGCCGAGGCGAGCATGAGCGAGCGGGTCGTCGAGGCGTGCACCGACCTGCACAGCGCCGGTCGCTCGGTCACCGTCGATTGAGCCGGGTCAGCTGACCGGGCCCTGGCAGATCTTCCACCGGCCGTCGACGTACTGAAGGTCGAAGCTGCGCGTCGAGCGGACTTGCGGCTGGTAGGCCACGAATGTGGTGACGTTCGCCTCGGCGTGCTGGTCGTTGACCGCCACCTGATCGATGCTGGCCACGACCGGATACTGCTTGGCCGTAGCCAGCCGCGGATACGTTGTGGCCCAGTCCTTATCGGGGTAGTTGACGTAGCTGTCGCGCAGTGTCCCGCAGGTGATGGCGCGCAGTTGCGCGAGATCACCTTTTTGAATCGCGACGTCGAACTCCTGGATCGTGTCGCGCACCTGGTCTTCCGGCGACTCCGTCGATGAGGACTTGTGGGTGAGCCACATGGTCCCCAGCACCGCCACGGCGGCAAGGGCGGCGATCACCAAGATCAGCAGAAGGACAAGGCCCCAGCTTCGGTGCCGGGGCGCTCGAGGTGGAATCGCCTGCGGCCCGGCGGGTCTCGTCGCAGTCGGCGGGCCCGTGTCGGCCCCGACGCCGGACTTCGAGATAACCTCAGTGGCCGGATCGGGCGCGGTACGGATGATTTCGGTGGACTTGACGTCATATCCCGACGGTGCGCTGTAGCGCCGCTCGGTTGCGGCATCCTCCTCGGACCCGGACAGCACCAACGTCGGCTCGGCCGAGTCGAATTCGGGCTCGGGCTGGAGCTTGGTGATCACCTCGGTGGTGTGCTCCGCGGATTGGTCACGGTCGGCCGGGGTTTCTTCGCTGGGGGTTTCTTCGTGCGGGGTCTCGTCGGACGGGGTCTCACCGTGCGGGGTCTCGTCGGACGGGGTCTCATCGTGCGGGGACTCTTCTTCGGTTGAGGCCTGCTCTCCGGCGCGCTGCGGCTCGTGAGCCGGTTCGGTCTCCTCGGCCGCCGGCGTGGCGTTCTGGTCGGGACCCGACGGGTTCGACATGCGTGCTGCTGTCCTTTGTTACGTGACGACGGCGGTGGGTTGTCCTGGCGGAAGCTTAACGACTTATTGCCCGTGCGCCCGAGAGGCTCTTCGCGATCGTCGGCTCTTCGCCCCGGCGGCTGATCGCGCCGGGCGGGGGCACGGCACAATAGCTGCCATGACCCAGTTCGGCGACTTGATGGGCCCGGATCCGGTGCGCCTACCCGGCGACCCGCAGGCCGAGGCCGAGCTCCAGGCCAGCGAGAATCCTGCGATCGTCGCCGCCGCGCATCCAGCGGCGTCGGTGGCCTGGGCGCAGCTGGCCGAGGATGCACTGGCCGACGACAAGGCCATCACCGCATACGCATATGCCCGCACCGGCTATCACCGCGGGTTGGACCAGCTGCGGCGCAATGGCTGGAAGGGCTTCGGAGCCGTGCCCTACGACCACGAGCCCAACCGCGGCTTCCTGCGCTGTGTGGCCGCGCTGGCGCGGGCAGCGGACACTATCGGCGAAACCGACGAATACAACCGGTGCCTCGACCTGCTCGATGACTGCGATCCAGCGGCCCGAGGCAAGCTCGGACTGGGTTAATCGCCCACGGCCGCGGTGCGTGCGGCCGGACAGTGGCCGTGCGCACGACCGCAGGCCGACGGATCGCACATTCGGCACAACGCACCCCCGCTCGGCAGCCGGCCGGTGGCTCTTGTCTGGAGCCGGGCGGAGGCGATGTTGGTGATCAGCACTTCGCAGATCGCGGTCAGATCCTCGCGCCGGCGGTCGGTGAGCCCCGATAGCGCGGAGGCAATCGCCGCCCGGCGTGCGCTGCGTATCCGCATCGCAACAGAGCGTCCTCGCGGCGTGAGCGTCACCGTGACGGTTCGTCCGTCGGGGCCCTCGGAGCGCTCGACGACACCGGCGCCGGCCAGCCGGTTGACCAGCCGAACCGCCCCGGAGTGGGTCAGGCCGGTGAATCGGCTCAAGACCTGCACCGAACTGGCCTGCGCCAGATCGAGCAGCGCCACCAGCGCGGCCGCCGCGGTGACATCCAGTCCCTGATCGACGGCGGCGTCGCCCAGCGCGGCGTCGCTTAGACCGAGGGCCGCCGCACCGACCAGGTTGATCAATCGGGCGTCGTCGGGAGGGTTGACCATGGCCGTCCTGCGTGCTTCTCTGAAATATATGACTCAATCATATATCTGGGAGGAGACGATGAACCTCATCGCCAAAGCGGAAATCGATGTGAAAGCGCCGGCCGCACAGGTGTGGAATGCGCTGACGGATCCGGACAAAATCGCGAAGTACTTCTTCGGCAGCCAGGTGCAGACCGATTGGCGGCCGGGCAGCCCCATCGTCTGGAGGGGCGAGTACAACGGCAATCGTTACGAGGACAAGGGAGAGGTCCTCGAGGTCGACGAGAACCGGCTGTTGCGGGTGACGCATTTCAGCCCGATGAGCGGGTTGCCCGACACGCCGGAGAACTATCACACGCTGACCTACACGCTCGACGAGCGCGCCGACGGCACGCGCGTCTCGCTCAGTCAGGACAACAACGCAAGCCAGGACGAGGCCGACCGCGCGACCGCCAACTGGAGGGCGATGCTCGAAGGCCTAAAGAGCACCGTCGAAGGTAGCTAGCCGCCTCAGCCGACCTACCAGTCGGCCTGGCGACAACCGTCGGCGTTCTCCGGCGGCTCCACTTGCACCGTTGCGTGCTGCAGCCCGCGAGCCGCCAGCACCGCCTGTGCCATGGCGAGCACCTCTGCGGAGTCACCACGGCACCCCAGGTGCGCCGTGGCCATGTCCTTGCCGGGCACGAGCGTCCAGACATGCAGGTCGTGCACGTTCGTCACGCCGTCGACCGCATGCAAGGCGGCCCGCAACTCGTCGACGTCGATGTGGCTGGGGGAGGTCTCGGAGAGGATCCGCAGCGCCGCGCGGGCCAGCGACATCGCCCGGGGCAGCACCCACAGCGCGACCAACACCGCGACCACGACATCGGCGTAGGGCCAGTGCGTGGTCACCGTGACCACCCCGGCGATCAGCACGCCGACGCTGCCGACGGTGTCGGCGACGACTTCCATGTAGGCGCCCTTGACGGCCAGGCTGTTTTCGGAACTCGACCTCAGCAACATGACGACGACGGCGTTGGCGACGAGCCCGGCCAAGGCGACCACGATCATCGGCACGCCGGGCACCAGCGGCGCGCCACCAAGTCGTTCGATGGCCTCGTAGAGGATGAACGCGGACACACCCAACAGCAGCACGGCGTTGCCGACCGCGGTGAACACCTCGGCGCGATGCCAGCCGTAGGTGCGGGCGGGTGACGCGCTGCCGCGGCGAGCGAGCATCACCGCGGTCAGGCCCATGAACAGTGCGACCAGATCGGTCAGCATGTGGCCCGCGTCGGCCAGCAACGCGATCGAATTGATCAGCAGCGCGGTCGTGAGTTCGACGACGAAAAACACGGTGAGCACCGCAGCGGCGATCACCATCCGCGAAATGCGGGCATCGGCCGCGGCGTGGTCATGGCCTGCGCCCATGGGGCCAATTTATGCATACATACGCATATGTGGCAAGCGCGGTTCTTTGCGCTGCCAGGGTCGTGGGGTTAAGGCGACGGACGGGCTCAGAACCAGGCCGACCAGAACCGGGTCAAATGGCTGCCCAAGGCGACGAGGATGCTCGGCACGTTGGACAGGTCGAACAGGCGGTAGACGATCGAGAAGAACGCTTGGTTCAGTGGCGGCGCGATCAACAGGATGAACAAGATCACAAAGCCCCACTGCTTCGCCGGCTGCAGCGCGTGTTGTGTCTCCGGGCTCAGGTGCGGCTCCAGTGCGCTGTATCCGTCGAGCCCGGGGATAGGCAGCAGGTTCAGTACGACGGCCGTGACCTGCAGGAACCCGAGAAACGCCATCCCGGACCAGAACACCGCGTGGTGGGCGTCGGCGAGTACCGCGGTGACCGCGAGCAGCACAACGGCCAGAGCGGCGTTGACGGTCGCACCGGCCAGCGCGACGACGGTGCGCCGCCGCGGGGTCATCCACGACGTGCGCACGTACACGGCCCCGCCCGGCAGGCCGATTCCGCCCAACGCGATGAACACCAGCGGCAAGCCGAGCGACAACAGCGGATTCGAATACTTCAGGGGGTTGAGCGTCAGATAGCCGCGCACGGCGACGTCGTGATCGCCGTAGCGCCAGGCCATGTAGGCATGGGCGAACTCGTGGAGGCACAGCGACACCAGCCAGCCGGCGATCACGAACGTGAAGACGCCGACGTAAGCGATCGCGGACAAGGAGGTGCCCGCCAGCCACGCCAACGCCCCGCCGAGCGCGGTGATCGCGCAGATCGCCAGGAAGACCGGGCTGGGCCGGACCGACTGCCGCATCGGACGGATGTTCACCCCACGAACGTACTTGAGCCCGGAGGGGCGGCGGCGGATCACCCGACCAGCAGCCAACCCTTGACGTGGCGATAGAACGTCGACCGCCGCACCGGCTGTTCTGCGGCGACGCCGTCGCGCGACACCACCGCGCCCGTCGTCCCCAGCTGCGCCGCGCGACCGGTCACCCATCGCCGCCGGTCACCTTGCGTCGTCACCACCCCCGCCCGAAGACCGGGCACGGTGGCGATGGGTTCGATCACCACCCAGGCCACGTCGCCGTCGAAAAGCGTTGTGTCGTCGACGACCCCCTCGCCGTGCAGTGGACCCTTCGGCCCCCGCCACATCGCCTTGCCCGCGATCGCGTGGCCGGTGTCGTCGCGGATCAGCGGCACCCGCCGCGGCGTTCCCCGCAGTGCGCGTCTGGCGCCGCGCCGCCCCGGTGAGATCCGGTAGGCGTGGGTGGCCGGGGAGCGGCGATCCGGAACGAAACCGATCTCGACGTCGAGCAATTCCGCGCGCAGCAGCGCGGTGAGCACCGCGGCAAGATCGGCGTCGGATCCGACGACGATCAACCTGCCGTTCTCGCGGGCCGCCTCGGCGACGTCGTCGATGTCCGCGCGTGGCAATCGGCGCAGTGCGCGAGGCAGAACCCGTCCTGCGAACAGCAGCACGGCGACGCTCGTATCGCTGTCTTCTGCTCTTCGCGCAAGCGGCTCATCGCTGGTCAAAACGAAACTCCTGAGCAAACCTCGGATAGGGTGGGTCACCGGCTGCACCACAATAAGCGGGAGAAACGCGATGCCGGCAATCGTCCTGATCGGCGCCCAGTGGGGTGACGAAGGCAAGGGCAAGGCCACCGATCTGCTCGGTGGCCGCACCCAGTGGGTGGTGCGCTATCAAGGCGGCAACAACGCAGGCCACACCGTTGTGTGGCCGACGGGGGAACATTTCGCGCTGCACCTCATCCCGTCGGGCATCCTGACGCCGGGTGTGACGAACGTGATCGGCAACGGGGTGGTCGTCGATCCCGGCGTGCTGCTCGACGAACTCAGTGCGCTGGGGGAGCGGGGTGTGGACACGTCACGGTTGCTGATCTCCGCCGACGCGCATCTATTGATGCCCTATCACGTCGCGATCGACAAGGTCACCGAGCGCTATCTGGGCAACAAGAAGATCGGTACCACCGGGCGCGGCATCGGCCCGTGCTACCAGGACAAGATCGCGCGGATCGGCATCCGGGTCGCCGACGTCCGTGATCCCGGCCTGCTGACCCAAAAGGTCGAAGCCGCATTGGAATTCAAGAACCAGGTGCTGGTCAAGATTTACAACCGCAAGGCGCTGGATCCCGACACCATCGTCGACACGGTGCTGCGGCAAGCCGAAGGCTTCGCGCATCGGATCGCCGACACCCGGCTATTGCTCAACGCTGCGCTCGACAAGGGCGAGACCGTTCTGCTCGAGGGTTCGCAGGGCACGCTGCTCGACGTCGACCATGGCACGTATCCGTTTGTGACGTCGTCGAACCCGACTGCAGGCGGCGCCTCGGTGGGCTCGGGTATCGGACCGACACGGATCACCACCGTGCTCGGAATTCTCAAGGCCTACACCACCAGGGTGGGTTCGGGGCCGTTTCCCACCGAGCTGTTCGACGAGCACGGTGAGTATCTGGTGAAGACCGGTGGGGAGATCGGCGTCACCACCGGACGGCGCAGGCGCTGCGGCTGGTTCGACTCGGTGATCGCCCGATATGCCACCCGCGTCAACGGCATCACCGACTACTTCCTGACCAAGCTGGACGTGTTGTCGAGCCTGCAGACCGTTCCGGTGTGTGTTGCCTACACCGTGGACGGCAGGCGCACCGACGAGCTGCCGATGACGCAGAGCGAATTCATGCGGGCCGAACCAGTTTACGAAGAGCTGCCCGGTTGGTGGGAGGACATCTCGGGCGCGCGTGAGTTCGACGACCTGCCCGCCAAAGCCCGCGACTACGTGCTGAGGGTGGAAGAGCTTGCGGGCGGCCATGTTTCGGCCATCGGCGTGGGGCCGGGCCGCGACCAGACCGTGGTGCGCCGCGACATTTTGCGGGCATGCTCGTGAGCGAGACGCCCGAAGATCCCGACTACTACAAGCACGGCGGCTTCCCCGAGTACGAGGCCGCTGAGCCCTCGCCCGGCTTTGTCAAGTTCGTCAGCGCGATGCGACGGCTCCAAGACCTCGCCGTCTCCGCCGCACCCGACGACAACGTCTGGGACGACGCGGCCGGGCGCGTCGAGGATCTCGTCGAGATTCTCGATCCGTACGAGGCGCCAGAAGGGGTCAGCCCCGCAGGACGTACGCCGGCAATGCCAGGTTTCGGCAGTTTGTTGATGCCGCCGTGGACGCTGACCGAGTTCGGGCCGGACGGCGTGGCGATGAAAGGTCATTTCAGCCGGTATCACGTGGGCGGCAACAACGCCGTGCACGGTGGTGTGCTGCCGCTGTTGTTCGACCACGTCTTCGGCATGGTGACCCGAGCCGCCGGGCGGCCGATCAGTCGCACCGCGTTCTTGCACATCGACTACCGCAAGGTGACTCCGCTGAACATGCCGCTGGCGATCCGCGGGCGCGTCGACTCCACGGAGGGCCGCAAGGCGTTTGTCTCCGCCGAACTGACCGACGGCGACGCCACGGTGCTCGCGCAAGGCCACGGGCTGATGGTGCGGCTGCTTGCGGGCCAGCCCTGACTCTTTGGGATGAATCCTGCGCCGACACGCCGGGAAATGCGGCAGCCGTATCGCATTCGGCGACGGTGGGACCATGACCCTGTGACCGCGCAGCCCAACCAGGGCTTTAGACAGCTGAAGACCCCGCGGGCCGCCGCGCTGGCGGGTGTGGTGTTCGCGGTGCTGTTCGGCACGGTGATCGTTCTCATTCGCGTGAGAATGCCTGAGGGTCTGACGAACTCGTCGGCGTGGCTGTCGACTAATCACAGCGGCATCATCACCGCGGCGGTGCTCATGCCGTTCGCGGGAATCAGCTTCCTGTGGTTCATCGGCGTCGTGCGGGACGGTTTCGGGCAATACGAGGACCGGTTCTTCGCGTCGGTGTTCCTCGGCAGCGGGCTCTTGTTCCTGGCAATGATGTTCGTCGCGACCGCGATCGCGGCCGGCCTCGTGGCCACCGACTCCGGTGTGGTAAATCCCACGGCGCACGTCGAGGTGATCGATTTCGGCAAGATGGTTGTGCTGACGACTTCCAAGACGTATGCGATCCGGATGGCGGCGGTGTTCATGATTTCGGCCGCGACGATCTGGCTGCGGACCCGACTCATGCCGAAGTGGCTCGTAGGAGTGACCTATCTGGTGGCCGTTTCCATTCTCGTCGCAAGCGATCTCAGCATGTGGGTGACCTTGGCCTTCCCGGTCTGGGTGCTCATCGTCAGTGGCCTCTTTCTGGGCAGCTCCGGCGCCGCCCGCACCGGGGATGTCAATCGCGCCTGAGCGTTGCCTCTCTGACTTGAAGGACAACGCCGAACAGCTCGCCACCGCGATTGCGGTACGGCGTGTGCTGGCAGACAGGCACCTGGGCGATGCAGGAAGCACTGGACCCCTGTCCTCCGTCATGGTGCCACGCTGGAAGACACACCCGCACAGGCCTGAAACTACTTGCGGCACAGTACTTGAAATGCTGAGCAGCGGCGATACTACGTGCATCGGGTTGAATAAGAACCGGCGTGCCTTCAGCGTGTTCGCCTGCGCCGCGCCGGTGATCATGGTCCAGCGCAATCGGCGGGCGGTCCGGGGGGCCACTGCGCCGCGCGGCAGCTCCCGAGGTCGCCGGGCCGTCGCGGCTGAGCGACTTGTCGGCGCAATTGCTTGGTTAGCCGGTGCCCGATGTGCAAGACGACTAGGGTGGTGGTCCGGCACTGCTCCGGCGGGTCTGCTGAGGAGACACCGATGGGCGACGACCAGCTCGGTTTTAGCGAGGGTTCGGAGCTTGGCCGGTACCGGCTCAAGCGACTGATCGGACGCGGCGGCATGGGGGAGGTCTACGAGGCCGAAGACACCGCCCATGACCGCAACGTCGCGTTGAAGTTGCTGCTGCCGAGCCTGTCACGCAATGCAGACTTCCGTGAACGACTGCAGAGGGAGGCCCGCATCGCAGGCCGACTGCAAGAGCCCCATGTGGTGCCGATTCACAGCTGTGGCGAAATTAACGGCCAGTGGTATGTGGACATGCGTCTCATCGACGGCACGGATTTGCATACCATGCTGAGCCGGTATGGGCCGTTGACTCCCGCACGGGCGGTCGCGATTGTGCGCCAGGTGGCCGCGGCGCTGGATGCTGCCCACGCTGCCGGCGTGATTCATCGCGACATCAAGCCGGAGAACATTTTGATCACCGGTGACGACTTTGCCTACTTGGTTGATTTCGGGCTTGCCAACGCGGCGACCGACCTGCGCCTGACCGAGATGGGAACCGCGGTGGGCACCTGGGCTTACATGGCCCCCGAGCGGTTCGACGACGACGAGGCCACATACCGCGCCGATATCTACGCACTGGCTTGTGTGCTGTATGAAGCGCTGACCGGCACCCGGCCGTATCCGGCCGCCACCGTAAGTGTGATGATCAACTCCCACCTCAGCCGACCGGTGCCGCGGCCCAGCGAGCTCCGACCAGATGTGCCCGCAGCGTTAGACGAGGTGATCGCGCGAGGAATGGCCAAAGAGCCTGAGGACCGCTACGCCACCGCCGGTGACTTTGCCTGGGCTGCCGAAAGCGCGCTGAAGGCAACGGATAACGCCACCAGCGCCGTCACGGCGGGCGAGGCGAAAACTCAGCAGGTCGGTGCTGGCCGGCAGCCGCCACCGGCGCCGGGCGTCAGTCACCAGGCGACGACGCCTTTTGCGGCTTCGACGCCGACGGTTGCGACGCGCGATGCACACAGCTATCGCAGTTCGCCCCCGGCCTCGGCGTGGAGCCCATCGCCTGCGCCAGTCCAGTCCGGGTCGCGACTGCCTACCCCACCAGCGCCCTCGGGTCCGCAGCAGTTCGGGCCGCCCGCACCGTCGGGTCCGCAGCAGTTCGGCCCGCCCGCACCGTCGGGTCCGCAACACTTCGCGCCGGCGGTGCCATCGGGGCCGTTGCCTCCCCCTGGTCCGGGCCAGCCATGGCCGCCCCAACCACCCGGCAAGCGCAACCAGTGGATCTGGCTGAGCATTGCGGCGCTGATTGTGGTGGCCATCCTGGTGGGCGCCCTGGTCTGGTTCGTCCGCAGCCGCAACCATCCGATACCCGTCGCTACACCGACGAGCTCCCCGACCACCACGGCTGCCACATCGTCTGCCAACCCCACCAGCAGCTCGGCTTCTGATCCTGAAAGTAAGCTGATGGCCGAGCTTCCTCGCGGCTACTCTTCCGCCGCGTGCAGCAAGCCCACGGAACCGTTAACCAACTCGCTGGCTACGCTCGACTGCGAGCAAAACTCCGAACCCGGCGGCCCCAAGAGCGGGGTCTACGCCTTGTACGGCAACCCCTCGGACCTGCAAACCGGATTCAACAACGCGGTCCACATGAATAATCAGCAACTCGTCGTTTGCCCAGGCGGATCGAATTCGGCACCCACCACGTGGAACAGAAAGTCGAACCCGGACTTGGCCCTTGGCAGCGTCGCATGCGGGCATTGGAGGGATCAATACACCGTCATATGGACTGTCGACTCTACGCTCGTCCTCGGGATCGCGGCCGGTGACAATCTGAACGATACGTACCACTGGTGGCAAGAGTACGGCTGAATCGGTTGTCTGCGTTACTGTCCGGATAGCTTGAGCACCCGATTGTTCTCGGTGTCCGCGACATATACGTTGCCCTTCGAGTCCACCGCGACCTGGCCAGGCTTGTTAAGCCCGTTGAACAGGAGCTTTGTCGAACTGCTCGCACCCGCAGCGAGTTTCAGGACATCGTTGTTGGTCGAATCGGTAACGTAGACGTCACCCGCAGCGTCGATGGCCTGGCCATTCGGCGAATCGAGGTCGTTGAAAGACAACGGGGTTGGGTCGCTTTCACCCTTCGCCAGTTTCATCACCCGGTGACCCTTGGCGTCAGCGACGTAGACGTTGCCATTCGAGTCGACCGCCACATCGTTGTACTGATTGACACCACGGAAGGGCAGTTCCTTGGCGGTGCTTGCGCCTGCCGCCAGTCTCAGGATTCTATTGCTGCCCTGATCAGCGACGTATACCGTCCCGGCGCTATCCACCGCCACACCGGTCGGGTTTTTTAGACCGCTGAACGGAAGCGTGATCGGGGAGCTCGCCCCTGACTTCAATTCCAGCACCTCGCTGTCCTGGTAATCAGCGACGTAGACGTTGCCCTTATTGTCGACAGCCAGGGCCGAGCAGCCGCTGATATCGGGAAATGAGAGATCGGTGGGGGTGTTCGATCCGGGAGCCAATCTCTGCACCTTGTTGTCCGTGGTGTCGCATGTGTACACGTTGCCCGACGAGTCGACGGCGACACCGCCAGGCTTGGTGAGCTGATTGAACGCCAGCTCTACCTGAGACGGCTGGGATGGGTGCGGGCTGGGCCACAACAGCAGCACAACTACGACGAGGGCTACGACTACGAGAGCCGCGACGCCCAGAAGAATCCAAGGCCTACGGCTGGGGCGCCTGGCAGCGGGCCACCCTAGGGCGCCGGGCTGGCTTGGGCTCGGTCCGCCCATCGGCGTTGGGAAATATTGCGGAGCCGACGGTTGGCTGGGCCAGCTGGGGCCGGCGGGGGGTGCGCCGGAGGGTTGGCTGGGCCAGCTGGGACCGGCGGGGGGTGCGCCGGAGGGTTGGCTGGGCCAGCTGGGACCGGCGGGGGGTGCGCCGGAGGATTGGCTGGGCCAGCTGGGGCCGGCGGGGGATGCGCCAGACGGAGGCTGACTCTGTGGCCAACTCCCAGGCTGCGGGGGATTCGGCGGGTACGCAGCAGCCGGATGAGCGCGGGGCCGCGATGCTCGCGGAGACGAGAATTGCTGGGCCGGCTCTAATTTCTGCGTGGGCCGCGACGGCATGGAGCCAGGCAGAGGTGTCGCGGAGGGGATAGTCATCACCTGGCTGCGTCGCAGAATGCTCTCAGCCCGGTCCCGATCCGGTGTGCTCAGCGCCTCCTGGGCGGCCATCCCCAAATCGCCCGCACTGGCATAGCGCTCCTCGGGGTTCTTCGCCATTCCGTGCGCGATCACTTCGTCGAATGCGGCCGGGATTCCTGGGCGCCGCTGGCTGGGACGCGGAACCGGGTCGTAGAGATGTGAGGCCAGCAAGGTCGTGCGGGTGCCGCCATACGGCGGGGCACCGGTCAGGCTCTCAAACAGCACGCATGCCAGCGCGTAGATGTCGACGCTGAAGGACACATCTCTGCCGCTGGTGAAACGCTCTGGAGCCATGTAGGTCCAGGTGCCCATCACATCACCCTGCTGCGTGAGTTTTTTCTCGCCGACGGCGTTCGCGATGCCGAAGTCGACGAGGTAGGCGAAGTCGTCCTTGGTGATGAGGATGTTGGCCGGTTTGATGTCGCGGTGCATCACCCCGGCGGCGTGCGCGGCGTCGAGCGCGGAGGCGATTTGGCGGAGGATCGCTACGGCGCGAGCGGGGGTCAGCGGCCCGTACGACTTGAGCTGACTGTCCAGGTTTTTGCCGTCTATGAGTCGCATGTCGACGAAAAGGTGGCCATCGATCTCGCCGGAGCCGTGGATGGGTACCACGTGCGGCTCTTGCAGCCGCCCCGCAATGCGCGCCTCCCGCTGCAACCGCTCGCGAAAGTCGGCGTCCTGTCCGTAGACCGCGGACATCAGCTTCAACGCCACGACGCGATCCAT
>JAFAWC010000055.1 GCA_019242135.1 Mycobacteriaceae bacterium
GGTCCGGCGATCCGTGTTGTGAAGCCGGCAGCTACTGCCGTCGCTACCGGCCGGCGGCGCGGCGGCCGCAGATGATCGATACGAGCCACATCAGATTGCGCTGTATCCGCCGGTCCTGACCCGCGGCGCCGCCCCGCATGCGTCGACTGGAGTCAGCCGGATTCCCAGGGTTTTCACATCGCGTGAGCTACTTATGCCGCTCCGGCGGCTTCTGCGCGGGAAGGTGGTTCGTGGTGCTGCGCAGCTGCACGACAGCGCTCGCGGGGGTCCGGGCACTTTGCCGCGTCACCGGCCGGCCGGCAACCGGGGGCGGCGCGATTGGAGATGCCCCTAGCACACTCGCGTTGGCGGGAGTGTTTGTCGGCGTGGTTGTGAAGGTGGCACCTCTGTTCGTCATCTTGGCCACCGATGTCGTGGCCTCGTTTGCTGTCGGCGCCGGCGCCGCGGTAATCGGGATGGGCTCGGTTAGTGCGTGGCGGATGAAGCCGACCGAATCACTGATGGTTGCCGAAACCGACGCCCCTACCGCCTGGACGGTTGCTGCGATGTTGCCGGTGGCGCCGATCGCGGTGAAGAAGGCGTTCGCCGCCTGGCTGATCCCGAGCAGCAAGCGTTCGGGGGCTTGGAAGGTCAACGACGACGCGACCTCGATCGCCCGCACCAGGATGGCCTCCAACGCGTTGTGCACCGGCGGCGGTGGCATGGTTCCCGGTGGCTGCGTCAGTGCGGTGAGAAAACTGCTCCGCGCACTGGTGAGTGCCCCAAAAACGTTGCCGGGCTGCGTGACGGCGGTAATGCCGATGTCGATGAGCCCGACGACCGCCACCTCGAGGGCATTTTGTGCGCGAGGTAGGACCAGGCTGAGGTCATTGGTGATGATGCCGGTGACCGCATCGTCCAGTGCCCCGCTCACCGTTGCGTCGCTGAGGAGCGCCGCTTGGACGGGGGGCACGCCCGCTCCAAGTTCACGAACCAACGTCAACGGAAGGATCGCGAAGTCGAATGGTACTGAAACCGCGCCCTGAATGATGAATGGGCAGATCAACGAGCAATTCTGGGCTTGGTTGGCAAGGAACTGCTCGATCAGTGCACCCGGCGCGGTGGCCGGGGCGGCGCTCGTTGCCGCGGACAGGCCGACGTAAGTCCGCACTGCCCACGGTGATTGATCGTCGGCCGGCACCGAGGCGACGGTGACCGCGAGCGAACTCAGCGCTGCGATCGCGATGGTCTTGGTGACATGTAAACGGACTGGTGTGTGCATCGTGGCCCCCAAGTCGTGATTTGGATCACGCTTTAGGCACGATCGCGCCGGGCGTTTAGTTCGCCGAATTGCCCTGCGGAACAAACCAGCCCCCGGCTGGGTTGAGTCGGTCAGGCTTAATTTTGGAGGATGAATGCCTGAACGCATCAATGTGCCGGTGTTGTTCGTCGCCGACCAGGTCGTGCTGCCCGGGATGGTGGTGCCGATCGCGCTGGACGACGCGGCCCGCGCGGCGGTCGAGGCCGCCCGCGCGACCGAATCGGGCCGGCTGCTGATCGCCCCACGCCTGGACGACCGCTACCCCACTTACGGCGTGATCGCCTCGATTGTGCAGGTCGGGCGTGTCGCCGGCGGTGTCGCGGCTGTGGTGCGCGGTGAGCGCCGGGCCCACATCGGCGCGGGCGCAAGCGGACCGGGAACCGCGTTGTGGGTCGAGGTGACCGAGGTCGATGAGACGGACACCACCGACGAGACACTGGCCCTGGCCGCCGAGTACAAGAAGTTGCTGCTCGCGATGCTGCAGCGCCGGGAGGCCTGGCAGATCGTCGACGTCGTGAACCAGCTGACCGATCCGTCCGCCCTGGCCGACACCGCCGGCTACGCCTCCTATCTGAGCGGCGTGCAGAAACGGCAGCTGTTGGAGACCCCGCAGGTGGCGGCGCGGCTGCGCCTGCTGATCGACTGGATCGGTGAGCACCTCGCCGAAGTCGAGGTCAGCGACAAGATCGCCGAGGACGTCCGCACCGGGATGGAGAAGCAGCAGAAGGAGTTTCTGCTGCGCCAGCAGATGGCCGCGATCCGCAAGGAGCTCGGTGAAAGTGACGACGACGGCGGCGGGAACCCCGGTGACTACCGCGCCAGGATCGAGGCCGCCGGCCTGCCCGCTCAGGTGCGCGAGGCCGCCCTGCGTGAGGTCGGCAAGCTGGAACGCACCAGCGAGCAGAGCCCGGAGGGCGGTTGGATTCGCACGTGGCTGGACACCGTGCTGGACATGCCGTGGAACGTCACCACCGAGGATTTCACCGACCTGACGGCCGCGCGGCAGATCCTCGACGCCGACCACCATGGGCTCGAGGACGTCAAGGATCGCATCGTTGAGTATCTGGCGGTGCGGGCCCGACGCGCCCAGCGTGGCATGCAGGTGATCGGTGGCCGCGGCTCCGGCGCCGTGATGGCGCTGGCCGGTCCGCCCGGTGTCGGTAAGACATCGCTGGGTGAGAGCGTGGCGCGCGCCCTGGGACGCAAGTTCGTTCGTGTTGCGCTGGGCGGCGTGCGAGACGAGGCCGAGATCCGCGGACACCGTCGCACGTACGTCGGTGCGCTACCCGGCCGGATTGTGCGCGCGATCAGCGAAGCGGGCTCGATGAATCCGGTGGTGCTGCTCGACGAGATCGACAAGGTCGGCTCCGACTACCGCGGCGACCCGTCGGCCGCTCTGCTGGAAGTGCTTGACCCCGCCCAGAATCACACGTTCCGCGACCACTACCTCGACCTGGACCTCGACTTGTCCGATGTTGTCTTTTTGGCCACCGCAAACGTCGTCGAGAACATCCCCTCGGCGCTGCTGGACCGGATGGAGCTGGTCCAAATCGACGGGTACACCGAGGACGACAAGGTCGCGATCGCCCGTGACTTCCTGCTGCCGCGCCAACGCGAGCGGGCCGCGCTGACCGCCGACGAAGTGACGGTCACCGAGGCCGCGCTGCGCAAGATTGCCGCGGACTACACGCGGGAACCGGGGGTGCGGCAGTTCGAGCGGCTGCTCGCCAAGGCGTTGCGCAAAGTGACGACGACGCTCGCGGAGCACCCCGCGGCCGTGCGCATCGACGAGCGCGATCTGGTGGACTACCTCGGCCGGCCGCGATTTACGCCGGAGTCCGCCGAACGCACGGCGGTGCCGGGCGTGGCAACCGGTCTGGCGGTGACGGGTCTGGGCGGCGATGTGCTCTACATCGAGGCCGGCGCCACCGACGGCGAGCCGAGTCTGCAGCTCACGGGTCAGCTCGGCGACGTGATGAAGGAGTCCGCGCAGATCGCGCTGTCCTACGTGCGCTCCCACGCCGAGGCCCTCGGTGTCGACCCGAAGACGCTGGACCGCAACATACATGTGCACGTGCCGGCGGGTGCGGTGCCCAAGGACGGCCCGTCGGCCGGTGTCACCATGGTCACCGCGCTGGTGTCGATGGCCACCGGGCGCCAGGTCCGCTCCGATGTCGGCATGACCGGCGAGGTCACGCTCAACGGCCGGGTGTTGCCGATCGGCGGCGTGAAGCAGAAGCTGCTGGCCGCCCAGCGGGCCGGGTTGTCGACCGTCTTCATCCCGCAACGCAACGAGCCGGACCTCGATGACGTCCCGGCCGAGGTCCTCGACACGCTGGAGGTGCGGCCGATGACCGATGTTGCCGACATCGTCGCACAGGCGCTGGAGGTTGATCAGACAGCGACTGTCGCCGCCTGATCATTGGGCGTTGAATAGGGCCCATGCCCGATCTCAACGCGCTCAAGCGACGTGTCGTGCACCGTGCGCAGCGGTACATGGTCAACCCGGTCGGCAGGAAGCTGCCGATCACGATGATCGAGACCACCGGAAACGAGACCGGCGCGCCCAGGCGCACCGCGGTGGGCGGCCGTCTTAACGAGTTCTGGATGGTCTCCGAACATGGCCGGCATTCGCACTACGTACGAAACATCAAGGCCAACCCCCAAGTGCGCGTGCGTATCCGCGGCCGGTGGCGCACCGGTACCGCGCATCTGCTCCCCGACGACGACCCGATCGCCCGGCTGGGCCACCTACCGGGGCTGAACAGCGCTGTGGTGCGGATTATGGGGACAGACCTGCTGACGATCCGCATCGACCTGGACTGATCATGGCCTATGACGAAGACCTCGCCGACCGCATCCGCGAACTGCTCAGCGGCGAGAAAGGGCTTGAGGAAAAGCGGATGTTCGGCGGGCTCGCGTTCCTGGTGAACGGCAACATGGCCGTGGCGGCCAGCGGGCAGGGCGGCCTGTTGGTGCGAGTGCGGCCGGACGACACCGAAAAGCTGGCGGACGGTAAGCACGTCACCGCGATGGTCATGGCCGGGCGGGAGGCGCGGGGCTGGCTGCGGGTGGCGACCGACGGAGTGAAGACGAAACGTCAACTCCAGACCTGGGTCGCGCGGGGCGTCGGCTACGCGAGGGTGCTCGAGCCGAAATGAGCCGCACACGGCAGGCACGCGCAACGCCGATCATGTTGACCGAGCACCACTCTGCGCCGTGATCCGCATCGGCACCTCCGGCTGGTCCTATGACCACTGGACCGGCGTGCTGTACCCCGAGCGCACGCCGGTGTCCGCCCGGCTGGGACTCTACCTGCAGGAATTCAACACCGTCGAGCTCAACGCCAGCTTCTATCGCTGGCCGAAGGACTCGACGTTCGCCGGGTGGCGGCAGCGCTTGCCCGATGGGTTCACGATGTCGGTGAAGGCGCACCGCGGGCTGACCCATTTCCGTCGGTTGAAGTCACCGGAGCCTTGGGTGGAGCGGTTTGAGCGCTGCTGGTGCGCACTGGGCGACCGTTCCGAAATGCTTCTCGTGCAACTGCATCCAGACCAACAGCGCGACGACGAACGCCTCGACAACTTCCTGGGCCGCATGCCTGACCGCATCCGGGTCGCGGTCGAGCTGCGTCACCCGTCGTGGGATGACGCCGCGGTGTTTGCGCTCCTTGAACGGCACAACGCCGCATACGTGGTGATGAGCGGGGCCGGCCTGCCATGCGTGCTGCGGGCGACAACCGACAAGGTGTATGTGCGCATGCACGGACCGGACAGCGAATCACTTTATGCCGGTTCGTATTCCGATGCTGACCTGCGGTGGTGGGCCGACCGTCTCGCGGATTGGGACGCGCGGGGCCACGATGTCCTCGTCTACTTCAACAACGACGGAAACGGCTACGCGGTGCGCAACGCGCGGACGCTGCGGGCGCTGCTCGGAAAGTGATGCCCCTGGCGCCGAGCCGGCGCCGCGCTACGTCCCGGTGCCCGGGTGATCAGCGCAGCGTCGCGCTGCCGTCCGCCTCGACGTTCACCTTGGCGCCGGCGATATCATCGGTGATCGAGGTCTTGACGTCCGACGGGGTGGTCAACACCGCCAGCGTGCGCGCGTCCGAAGGTGTGCGCACCGCCAAGAATGCCTTCTCGGGCTGCCCGTCTCGGTCGAACGGTGCGGTCCAGGTCTCGACGGTCCCCACGCCCTCCCACTGCGCTAACCCTTCTCGAGTCGGTTCTCTGTCGACCTCGGGTTGCACGTCCTCCCAACGGAATTGAGTGGCCGGCGGATGTGAGCTGTAGACGCCGATGCTGTGCTTGGTCAGATAACCGCCGTTGGCGGTGACCAACCCGATGCTGCCCGGGTTCTCGACGAGCCGTTCGGCCATTGTCGCAATCGAATGGGTGACGTAGTTGTTCCATGGACCGCCGGCGAAGGTGAGTCCACCGGTGACGGTGAGCGGGCGCTGGGGGTCGCCCAACGGCAGACCCAGTTCAGTGGCGGCCACCTGGACAGCGGACGGAAAGCAGGAGTAGATGTCGAGGAATTCCAGATCGCCGGTGCCGCATCCGGCGAGCTCGAGCGCTCGGCGCCCGGCGATTCTGATGGCCGGTGACGCGGTGTAGTCGGCACGTTCGCTCAGCGCATAGGTGTCATGTGAATCGGTTCCGGCACAGGGGAACACCCACTTATCCCGCCGGACGCCGAGCCGGGTGCACGCCTCGGCGGACGCCAGCACGATCACGGCGGCCTGGTCGACCATGTTGTTGGAGTTCATCAGCTTGGTGTACGGCCAGCTGATCATCCGGTTGGCCTCGGCGGGCTGCCAGATTTCCTCCGCGCCAAGCTTTGTGCGGCTCCACGCGTACGCGTTGGTCTCGGCCACCGCGCTGAACTGCGACCACAGCTCGCCGATCCGGCGGCGGTGGTCGCCAGACGATTCCCCGGCCGCGATCCGCAGCGCCTGCTCGAACAGCGGGTATACGTGCGCCGGCCGGACGAGTTCGATCCGCTGTTCCGCTGGCCCGGCCATCGGAACACTGTCATCGCCGGCCTCGGCCATCGGCACCGCGTCTTCTTGCGCAGGCCAGCGGGGTTTGCGGCCCTGGCCGCGCAATCGCATTCGGGTACGCCATCGTTCGCTGCCGCCGATGAGCACCACACCGGCCCGCCCGCGCAAAATGTCCAGGCACGCCTGGTTGACCAGCGACTGCGGCACGTTGCCGCCGATACCGCTGTAGCGGGTTGTGAAATCGACTGCGCCCAGGTGCGAACCGAGCAGCAGGCCGGGATCGCGGTACCGCCAGGACAGTATGTTCACGATGCGGATCGAGTCGACCGCCGCCAGCACGCGCGACTCGGCCGCGCGCCGCGCAGCCACCGCCATCAGGCCGACCGGGTCGGGTGCCTCGTGCTCGTCGTGCTGGTTGACCTGGCCGCCGCCGATGAGCACCGGAGTCCTGGGATCGATCGCTGTCACCGCGCACGCCCAGCCGTGAAAACGACGCCGTCGGCGATCAGACGATCGGTCTCGGCGGTGTCGAGACCGAGCACCTTCTGACAGATCTCACGGGTGTGTTCGCCGGGCATCGGAGCGGGCCGCAGCTCGGCGGGCGGGATAGTGCGGTAGGGCGCCGGACCGGTCTCGGCCGGCAGCGCGACATCGAACAGCGGGTGTGCCATGTCAGTGAACAGTTCTCGATGCTCGACCTGCGGGTCGGTGAGCACGTCGTCGGGACGGTTCATTGGACCCGCAGCTACGCCTGCCCGTTGAAGCCGGCCGGCGACGTCCACCTTGTCGAGAGTCCGTGCCCAGTCGGTGACGGCGGCCGCGATGTCGGCATCGGCGCGGCTCAGCGCCTCTTGGCTGATCGCGGTGGCAAGCGCGTCGGAATCAGCGTCGTCGCGAATGGAGATCACGCACCATTCGTCGTCGCCGGCGCAGCGATACACCCCGTGCGTCGACGCGTCATCGGTCACCGGTAGGCCCGCGGCGCGCGCCGCCTCCGCGACATACACCGTGTCGAGTTGATTGACGGCGACGTCGGCCTGGGAGATGTGGACGTGTGCACCGGATCCGGTGCGGTCACGGCGAATCAGCGCGGCGAGTGCGGCAATCGCGACGATCCGCGCGACGACGTGGTCGGGAAACACCGTGACCGCGTCGGCAAACGCTGGCCCCGGGTCGGCGGTCTGGCCCGACGTCCACAGGCGGGTGATCCCGGTGGCCGCTCGAACGAGGGGCCCGTAGCCCATCCGGTCGCTCCACGGTCCGCTGTCGCCGAAGGCGCTGCTTTCGGCCAGCACGATGCGCGGGTTGATGTCCCGCAGGTTCTGATACGAAAAACCAAGACCGGCCAGCGTTCCGGGCTTGAAGTTGGCGAACACCGCATCGGACTTCGCGACAAGCTCGCGCAATATCCGCGCCCCCCGCGGATTGCGCAGGTCCAAACCCAGGCTGTGCTTGTTGCGGTGCGCCCACGCGAATGCCTCGCTCATCGGCTGGCCGGTGCGCGTCTGGCGCAGTCCGTCCGGATAGGTTGCGCTTTCCACCTTGATCACCTCGGCGCCCAGGTCGGCGAACAGCCGGCCCAACTCTCCGCCCGCGACGATGACGCCGAGGTCGAGGATGCGCATACCGTCGAACGGCCGGCTACCGACGCCGCCGGTGATGCCGACGCTGACGGGCTCTGCGCGCCAGGCGGCCGCGTCCGCACCTGGCGGCGGTGCGGGCCGGCGCAGACCCGCGCGGCTGCCGTCGACGACGAACGGGCCCGCGGGCGCGTCCACCCAGGCCCCGTCGGTCAGTTCGATGCGGGTGAGCGCTTCGGCTTCGCGAAAGTGCTCCGACGACAGGACTTCTGCCGGAGTGAGCACCGCTGCGATCGGCACACCGCGGCGGTGGCCTGCGACTACGAGCTCGTTCATCGTCTGATCCGCGAACAGGTCCGCGACCAGCGCGCCGATCTCACGGGTCGCCGAGAACCGGCCGCCGATGGTGTCGTACTTGGAATCCCGCAGATGTTCGGGCTCGCCCAACCACGCACGCATGGCGTGCCACTGGCGCGGCGACATCACGCACGTGCGCACATACCCGTCCTTGCACGCGAAGATCGGGTACACGTTCTGGTTGCGCGGGCGGCCACGCCAGGTCGCGGATCGCCGTTGCGCCAGGGCGCCTTGACCCATCGCGCTGAACGGCGGGTCCAGCGCCTGCACGACGGCCTCGAACCGGGAGAAGTCGATGTACTCGCCCCCGCCACCATGAAGCCGGTGGTAATAGGCGGCCAGCGCGGACCAGGCCGCCTGGGCGGCGGCGGTCGCCGAGGCGATGCCGTCGGGCGGCAAAACGGGTGTCCCCGTCGGCGGCCCCGACCGCGACAGCGCCGTCGACATCGCATACAGCACCGGATCGGTGGCCCGCCAGCAGGCATGCGGCCCGAACGTCCCGAAGTCGGTGACCGCGACGGCGATCAGGTGCTCGAAGCGCCGGGCCAGCTGTTCGACCGTGCCGCCGTAACCGGCTGCCTGACCGGGGATCCCGTCGTCGACGACGATGTCGGCAGCCCTGACGAGGTCCAGAAACGCTCTCCGGTCGTCATCGTCCAGCACCGCAGCGCGCTTGTTGGCGTTGCGAAGCGCGAAACCGATGGCGGTTCCCGCCACCCTCGGTGCCAGTGTCCGGCCGGCGCTGCCGCCCGGTGCTTCGATCTTGAGCACGTCGGCACCGAGGTCTGCGAAAAGACGGGTGACTGCCTCTCCGTGCCCGGCCGCCAGCTCCAGCACCCGCACCCCGAGCAGCGGCAGATCGTCTGCGGGCACGAATGTCAGCGTAATGTAACCCGACTCGGGTACGACTGTTGTCGTGACCGTACCTGCCCAGCCCCTCTCCCCCGACGAGCTCGATCTGATCAACGCCTATTGGCGA
>JAFAWC010000578.1 GCA_019242135.1 Mycobacteriaceae bacterium
GCTCGTGCTGTCTCGCACGACCCGGGACGCATCGGCGCTGGCGTCCGCGAAAACAGCGGTCCGGGCAATTCTGCGCTATTAGAGATCCAGGCCGATGTCGAGAACCCGCGCCGAGTGGGTCAGCGCGCCCACCGCGAGGTAGTCGACGCCGGTCGCCGCGTATCCGTGCGCGTTGTCCAGGGACAGCCCGCCGGAGGACTCCAACTTCACCCCGCAGGCGCGGGTGTCGCGCCGCTGCACCGCGATCTGGGTCGCCCAGATCGGGAAGTTGTCGAGAAGCACCAGTTCGACCCGCTCGGCGAGCACCGCGTCGAGCTGCTCGAGGGAGTCGACCTCGACCTCGCACGGCACGTCGGGTGCGGCGCTGGTGACAGCTCGGAGCGCGGCGACCACCGACCCGGCGGCCGCGACGTGATTGTCCTTGATCAGCGCCGCGTCGCCGAGTCCCATCCGGTGGTTCTGCCCGCCGCCGACGCGCACCGCATACTTCTGCAACACCCGCAGCCCCGGCAGGGTCTTTCGGGTGTCGCGCACGACCGCGCGGGTGCCGGCGACCGCGTCGACCCAGTTTCGCGTCGCGGTGGCGACCCCGGACAGATGGCATACCAGATTGAGCAGGGTCCGCTCTGCGGTCAGCACTCCGCAGGTGGGCGCCTCGAACCGCAGTACCGCGGTGCCCGACTGAACCCGATCCCCGTCGGCCGCCCGGTCGAGCACCCGGTAGTTCCCCATGCCGAGCACCTCGTCGAGAACCAGCAGCGCGACATCGCAGCCGGCGAGAACGCCGGACTCCCTGCTGACCAGCACGGCAGTGCTCTGCGCGTCGGCGGGCACCGTTGCCAGCGTGGTGATGTCAGGGCCGTAGCGCAGATCTTCCTCGAGCGCACGGACTATCACCGCACGGGCTTCGGCGACCTCGTGCTCGGTCAGACGCATCAGCCGCAGGCCCCGGCCCCCACGGGCGCGTCGACGACAATCCGTCCGTCGACCATCCGAACCGTGATGCTTTGTGCCTGCGAGGGATCGGATACCGGGTGGTCGCGACGGTGGTGGCAGCCTCGCGTTTCGCAGCGCGCAAGCGCCCCCACGACGACGGCACGCGCGGTCATCGTCAAGGCGACGTCATCGCTGTCGGCGCGCGTGCGGACTGACCGGGTGGGCGCGACGCTCAGCTGCTGCTCCACGCAGGCCAGTTCGCCGGCATCGCGGACCACCGACGCGTGCATCGTCATCAGCCGCTGAAGGTCCTTGCGGGGCAACGCGCCAGCCATCGCGCGTTCGGCCGGCGCGGCAACGACCCGACCCGTCGCCGCT
Organism: Mycobacteriaceae bacterium; assembly: GCA_019242135.1. GTDB lineage: Bacteria > Actinomycetota > Actinomycetes > Mycobacteriales > Mycobacteriaceae > Mycobacterium. The sequence goes on from JAFAWC010000578.1 coordinate 1,315, forward strand.
GCATGCGCAGCGGCGCCGCGCCCGGCGCGCCCACCGATCACTAGGCCTTCCAAGAGACTGTTGGACGCCAGCCGATTGGCGCCGTGCATACCGGTTCGCGCCACCTCGCCCGCCGCGAACAGCCCGGCGACCTCGGTGCGACCGTCGATGTCGGTGACCACGCCGCCGCAGCTGTAGTGCGCCCCGGGCACCACGGGAATCAGGTCCTGGGCCGGGTCGATCCCTGCCGCGTGGCATGCTGCGGTGACGGTGGGGAACCGGCGCGCGATGCCGTGCACCGCGCGGGCGTCGAGGTACGCGCAGGGATCGCCGGTCTCGGTGAGTCGGGCCTCGATGGCCGCGGCGACGACGTCACGAGGGGCGAGGTCACCCATCGGATGCACGCCCGCGGTGACCGAATCACCCCGCGCGTCAACCAGTTGCGCGCCCTCCCCGCGCAGCGCCTCCGTGATCAGCGGTCTGCGGCCGGCTGCGGCCTCGTCTCCCGCGCACAGCATCGTCGGGTGGAACTGGACGAACTCGATGTCGCGCACGGCCACTCCTGCCGCGAGCGCCAATGCCACCCCGTCGCCCGTCGACCCGTCGGGGTTCGTGGTGGCACGGTAGAGGTGGCCCAGACCGCCGGTCGCGAGAATCACGGCGGGAGCGTGTACGACGCCGATGCCGTCGTCGTTCATCACCAGCACACCGGTGATCCCGTCGGGGCCGTAAAGCAATTGCAGGGCAATGTGATTGGGCCGGATATCGAGAGTGGCCGCGGCGCGGTCCAGGGCACGCTGCACCTCCGCGCCCGTTGCGTCTCCGCCCGCGTGGATGATCCGCCGCCGAGAGTGTCCGCCCTCGCGGGTCAGCGCCCAGCGGCCGGGCACTGACTCATCGAAACGCGCACCGTAGGAAACCAATTCGGTGACCGCACGGTACCCGTCGGCGACGATCGAACGCACCGCGTCCGGATCGCATAGCCCGGCCCCGGCGGCGACGGTGTCGCCGACGTGGGCGTCGATCGAGTCTTCGGTGCGCGGCAGCACCACCGCGATGCCGCCCTGTGCGTAGAAGGTCGCGGTGTCGGCCGCCTTGCTGAGCACCATCACCCGCGCGCCGCGACGGTGCGCCGCCAGCGCTGCCGCCAGGCCCGCGACCCCGGTGCCGATCACCACCACGTCCGCGCGGGACTGCCAGTCGGTCATTCGCCGCGGCCCGGTTGTCCGATTTCAATCATGCGCTGCACGCTGTGCCGCGCCAGCCGGGCGATCTCGGGTTCGACGTCGACCTCGTCGGCGCCCTCGGACAGGCACCGCAGCAGTGCAGCCGGCGTGATCATCTTCATGTACTTGCACGACGCCCGTTCGTTCACCGCGCGGAAGTCGACATCCGGTGCGGCGCGGCGCAGTTGGTGCAGCATGCCGACCTCGGTGGCGACCAGCACCTGGCTCGCTCGGCTGGTGCGCGCCGCAGCCAGCATGCCCCCGGTTGACAGAATCCTGACCCGATCGGCGGGGACCGCGCCCTCCCCCGCCAGGTACAGCGCCGACGTCGCGCAGCCACATTCGGGATGCACATATAACTCGGCGCCGGGATGTGCGCGTGCCTGGTTGGCAAGTTCGTCGCCGTTGATACCGGCGTGCACATGGCACTCGCCCGCCCACACGTGCAGGTTCTGGCGGCCGGTGAT
>JAFAWC010000254.1 GCA_019242135.1 Mycobacteriaceae bacterium
GCCTGTGCCTCTTCGCGCAAGCGGCTCATCGGGGCCCGTGCCTCTTCGCGCAAGCGGCTCATCGGGGCCTGGGCGGCGCGGACCCGGCGGCGCCCACCCTCGCGGCGGAACCGGTCCCGGGCCCTTCGCGCCCGGCGTGCCGATCGGCGGTAAGGGCCGCACCCGGGTCGGCAGGGATGGCAGAGCCGACCCCGACAGGGCCGGCTTCGGCGGCGCCGTGCGGGGCGGCGGAGTGGGTCGGGCGGACACGGTGGACGTCGTCTCAGACACGTCGGCCTGCGGCAGCGCCGGCGGTGGCGTCGGGCGCCGCGAATATTGCCTGGTTGCACCGGAATCGGCGCTCAAAGCCATCGAGTCGCGGGCCAACCCGTTGGCGCGCTGGGCACCCTGGAGCTCGCGGCCAAACTCCTCGGCTGACAGCGGTCGTTTTGCGGGGTCCAGCGACATGGCCCGCTCGATCGGGGTGAAAACGTTGTCGGGAACCCCGACGCGTCGCAGGTTGGGGACCGACCTGGAACTGACCCGTCGGTAGTGCGCGATGAGATCCTCACCGCTCCTGCGGTCGTGCGCGGCGGACCCGGCGAGCAGCGCGTACAGCGTGGCAGCAAGCGAATAGATGTCGCCCGCCACGCTCGGCGGACCTCCGGTCAGCACTTCCGGCGCGGTGTAGGAGATCGTGCCGGTGAAGTGCCCGGTCGCCGTTTGGAATCCGCCCGTGATGTGGGCGAGTCCGAAATCGCTGAGTACCGGTTCGCCGTAGTCGTTGACCAGCACGTTCGCGGGCTTGATGTCGCGGTGCAACGTGCCGGTCCGGTGCGCGGTTTCCAGTGCGCCACACAACTTCACACCGATCTGCACGGTCTCCGGCCACTGGATCGGCCCGGTCCGGCGCAGTCGCATCGCCAAGGAGTCCGCGGGGTAGTACGGCATCACGATGTAGAGCTTGTTGCTCGGGGTCACGCCGACCTGCAACACGTGCATGATGTTCGGGTGGCCCGAGAGCCCGCCCATGGCGTAGCCCTCACGCAGGAAGCGCTCCCGGTTGGTCTCGTCGATATCCGAGCTCAGCACCTTGACGGCGACGCTTCGCCCCAGCGAAGGCTGAAAACACCGGTAGACCACGCCGAAGCCGCCGCGACCGATCTCTTGGGCGTCAACCAACCCCGCCGCGGCCAGCTCTTCAACGAGTTCCTCCGGGATCTCGCCCGGCGCTGGAATCGAAGGGCCATCCATCTGTTCTCCGGCCATCTCCGCCGCTGAACCTTGAGGCTGTCGTTACGTGAACCTCAACAGTAGCGAGGCGCACTGGAGTGCGCTGGCTTTTAGCGCGTCACCCCGCGAACCAGGCCATCGTCACCGCGTGCCTGATCGGAACCGGCAACGGGGTGTCGCGCGGACCCAGCTGACCGACGTAGACCGCCCACAACGGCTGTGTCCGGTCGATCGCCAACGCCGGGTTCCAGTCCGGAGGCGCCAGGACACCGATGTTCTGGCCGCACCCATAGATGGGGACGGTCGCGTCGGCCCGGCCGCCCAGGTCGACCCCGTTGGGAAGGATGCATCGGGTCCCGTCGTCGAGCTGCATCGCGAACGGCACCGGTGACGACGGGGGGCTCACCGCCGGAAGCGCGCCCGGTGAAGGGAAGCGCCGCAGGGTCTTGGACCACGGGTCGGTCATGCACAACAGCGACGCCGGTGCCGGCCAACACACCTCGGCAGCGGCTTCGCTCGGATCGCAGGAATAAATTTCGCCGGCCACCGCCGCGGGGGACGTCTCGGTGCACCCGGACAGGTTGGGCGAAGCCTGGCGATTGATCACGTGATAGCCGTTGACGGGCTGGCCTCGGGCGCTGACCGCCACAACATTGACGACGTCGGTGGCTCCCGGATCCGCGCCAACCGGCGCGGCCGCGGGCGATCCCACAACCGCAGCGACGGCCGCCGCAAGTGCGACTCTCACCGAGCGCTCCACGACTTCAGCCTTCCTGACCGGTGCCCTGCGCGGAAGCGATTGGCTACGCTCAGCGGATCGGTGAAAGCCATGGCCGGAGGAGCCGACGATGGACGTGCTGCGAACCCCGGATTCGCGTTTCGAGAACCTGCCCGGCTATCCGTTTGCGCCGCACTACGTCGACGTGGCGGCCACCGACACCGACAAGCTGCGCATGCACTACCTCGAGGAGGGACCGAGCCACGGCCCGCCGATCGTGTTGTTGCACGGCGAGCCGACGTGGAGTTACCTGTACCGCAAGATGGTTCCGCCGCTCGCCGCGGGTGGCCAGCGGGTACTCGTGCCCGACTTGATCGGCTTCGGCCGCTCCGACAAGCCCAGCCGCGTCGATGACTACACCTACCTGCGCCATGTCGAATGGGTGACGTCGTGGATGGAGACGCTCGACCTGCGGGACGTCACGCTGTTCGTGCAGGACTGGGGGTCGTTGATCGGTCTGCGCATCGCCGCCGAGCAGAGCGACCGCATCTCCCGGATCGTGGTGGCCAACGGATTCCTGCCCGCCGGTCAGCAGCCCGCGAACCTGGCGTTTCGCGTCTGGCGGGGGTTCGCGCGCTACTCGCCGCTGCTGCCCGCCGGACGAATCGTGGCCTTCGGCACCGTCATCGCGGTGCCGGCCGACGTGCGCGCCGGCTACGATGCGCCGTTCCCGGACAAGAGATTTCAGGCCGGGGCGCGCGCGTTTCCCCAGCTGGTTCCGACGTCGCCGGACGATCCCGCGATCGGCGCCAACCGGGCCGCCTGGGAGGCCCTCGGCCGGTGGGACAAGCCGTTTTTGTGCGTGTTCGGCGCCCGCGACCCGATCCTCGGCCGTGCCGACCGCCCGCTGATCGAGCACATCCCCGGCGCGAAGGGACAACCGCATGCGCGGATCAACGGGAGCCATTTCATCCAGGAAGACTGCGGGCCGGAACTGGCCGAGCGCGTCCTGTTGTGGGAGGCCTCGCCGCGCTGAATCATGAAGCCGTGAAACGAGAGGACGTTACCTCCCAGATCCTGATCGCCCGACTGCAGAACGGCCTGACCTGGCAGCAGCTCGCCGACGCCATCGGCAAGCCGGTGGTGTGGACCACCGCCGCGCTGCTCGGGCAGCATCCCATCCCCGCCGAGTTGGGCAAAGTGCTGGTCGGGATGCTCGGCATCGACGAATCCGTGGTACCGGTGCTGGCGTCGGTGCCCATGCGTGGCGGGCTGCCGACCGCCGTGCCCACCGATCCGACCATCTACCGGTTCTACGAGGTGCTGCAGGTGTACGGCGGCGCCATCAAGGAACTCATCCACGAGCAGTTCGGTGACGGCATCATGAGTGCGATCAACTTCAGCGTCGACGTGCAGAAGAAACCCCACCCGTCCGGTGCCCGCGTGGTCGTCACCCTCGACGGCAAATTCCTGCCCTACGACTGGACCGCTGCCCAGGACTAGCGGATCGGCGCGAATGATGATCGCTGCGTCAGCGCACTTGATACGTTCGCAAGGACCCGCATAACCTGGTCGACCCGGAGGGCAGTGTGATCCGAGGAGTTCTGAGCGCAATGGTGGCCGCTGCGCTGGGGATGCTGATCGGCACCCCCGTCGCCGGCGCAGATCCCGTCCCCGGCTGCGGCCCCGATCAAGCTACTGCGCTGGACATCGCGATCAGGCATGAGAAGCACGACGCGCTGACTCAGGCGCCGTGGAGTGACCTCCCGGTGGCAAGCAACTTCGACGCGTGTGCAGATCTCTCGGCGATCCTGGTCACGATCGACAATCCCAAGCCGAATTCGCCGCGGCAGGGGTTCTTGTTCAACCGCGGTAACTACATCGGCACGACAACGACCACATCCCGCCCGTTCACCACTCTCGACACGGCGTCGTCCACCAAGAACACCGTCGTGTTCGTGTTCACCTCCGGTCGGACCTGCGCGACGTGCAACGACGGCAGAACCTTCCCGGTGCACTACTACTGGAACGGCGTCACGGCGGTGATGGCTGACCCCATCCCGCCGGCTCAGGCCTGGCCGACCGCCTAGCTTGCGGCGACATGGGGCGTGAGCCGACGCGGTGGACCCTCGCCGACGGTCGCGACCTGCTGTTCTTCGCCCTGCCCGGACACGTCCCGGCGCCGGTGGCCGACCGCCGTACGCTGCCCGCGCGGGAGCATCACCAGTCGGAGCTGCGTTTCGACCGCCAGACCGGCCAGTGGGTCACCATCGCGGCGCTGCGCCAAGATCGCCCCGTCAAACCGGCCGCCGAAAGCTGCCCGCTCTGCCCCGACCCCTCCGGGCGGGGCAGTGAGGTACCCGCACCCGGCTACGACGTGGTGGTCTTTGAGAATCGCTTTCCCAGCTTTTCGGGCGCCGGCGATGCCACGGCCGAGCTGCCCGACACCCAGAGCAGACAGGTGGCCGTCTGCGCGCCGGCCCACGGACGGTGCGAAGTCATCTGCTTTTCGGCCGACCATGCGGCGTCGTTCTCGGACCTCGGCGGCGAGCAGGTGCGGCTGGTCGTCGAGGCGTGGCGGCACCGCACCGCCGACCTGATGGCCCGGCCCGGCATCGAGCAGGTGTTCTGCTTCGAGAACCGCGGCGAGGAGGTCGGGGTGACGCTCACCCACCCGCACGGTCAGATCTACGGTTACCCGTTCATCGCGCCGCGCGCCGCGGAAATGCTGGGCCAGGCGATCACCCACCGATCGCGCCACGGCAGCAATCTTTTCGCCGATCTGCTCGCACACGAACGCGCCGACGGCCGTCGCGTCGTCGCGCAAACCGACCTGTTCACCGCGTTCGTGCCGTACGCCGCGCACTGGCCGGTGGAGGTCCACGTCTA
>JAFAWC010000281.1 GCA_019242135.1 Mycobacteriaceae bacterium
CGTCGGCCGCCTTCTCCGGGTCGGTCTCGCCCACCGCGACCTCGCACTCCTCGCGGTTGCCGACCGCCACGGTGACCAGCGGCAGGATCCGCGCGATCTGCTCGGTGGCCTGCGCCGGGGTGTCCCAGAACATCGGCCGCCAATCGAGGTCGAGCACCGTCGGTCCTCGGCGTGCGCGCGCCTCCCACGCGGCGAAATGTGCACCGCGACTGGGCTCTTCGCACAGCCCCGTCACCGTCGACCAGTACAGCCCAGCGTTGCGGACCAGGTCGGGGTCGATGTGACGGGGCCGTACCTGCAAGTCGGGCGCGGACGGCTTGCGATAGAAGTACAGCGGGAAATCGTCCGGCGGGAACATCTCGCAGAACGTCACCGGCGTCGGGTAGCCGGCATCGGTCACCAGGTGAGTGCCGTCGACACCAAGCCGGCTTAACTCGCGGGACACGAACCGGCCGAACGGATCGTCGCCGACACCGGAGATCAGCGCGACACTGTGGCCCAGTCGGGCGGTGGCCACCGCGACGTTGGCCGCGGTCCCGCCGAGAAACTTTCCGAACGAGACGACGTCCTCGAGGCCGACACCGACCTGAAGGGGGTAGATGTCGACGCCGCTTCGCCCGATGACGAGGGCATCCACGGTGGTCACTGTGCCCTGTCCCTCCGCCCATGTCAACTATTTGTCCTGACATTCGGACGTACAGTCATACCAATGCTAGAGTGCTGCTACCCGTCAGATCGGAGTCGTCGTGACGCTCGCCGTTGAGCTCGACAGGTCGAGTCCGGTGCCGCTCTACTACCAGCTCGCCCAGGCCATCGAGGCAGCGATCCGCGACGGTGAGCTGGCACCGGGCGACCGCTTCGAAAACGAACTCGCGCTGGCCAAGCGGCTGACGCTGTCGCGGCCCACCACGCGCCGGGCGATCCAGGAACTGGTGGACCAGGGGCTGCTGGTGCGCAAGCGCGGGGTGGGCACTCAGGTGGTGCAGGCCCCCGCGCACCGGCGGGTCGAACTGACCAGCCTGTTCGACGACCTGACCCGTGCCGGGCAGACGCCGACCACGCAGCTGCTGGACTACCACACCGGCGCACCCGCCGAAGAGGTCGCCGGTGAGCTGAACCTGGCCGACGACCGTGAGGTGGTGACCATCCGGCGGCTGCGCTGCGCTGACGGCGAGCCGTTGGCGTTGCTGCTCAACTACCTTCCCGTCGATCTCGCCCCGGCACCGCACGAGCTCGAAAACGCCGGGCTGTACCAGTCGCTGCGCGCCCGCGGCGTGCACATCAGGCTGGCCCGCCAGCGCATCGGCGCCCGCCCCGCGACCCGCGCAGAAGCGCGTCTGCTCGACGAGAAACCGGGCTCACCCCTTCTGACGATGGTCCGCACCGCCTTCGACGATTCCGGCACTGCCGTGGAGTACGGGACGCACAGTTATCGGGCGTCGCGGTATCACTTCGACACCACGCTCGTCGACCGCTAGTCCACCGCGACCTCGTCGACCGCTAGTCCACCGCGACACTGAAGCGGCGGTGGCGACACGCCGAGCCAGCCCCGCCGTACCGTCAATCTCGGCACCGCAGGCCCCGTAAACACCCCCGAAACCCCGAAATTCACCGCCCCCCGAACCCTGTCAGCGCGATCCCCCGCACGAAAGCCCGCTGCACGACCGCGTACACCACCACAAGAGGCAGCAGAATCAGAATCGAAGCGGCCATCAACACCGGCCACCGGGCGACGTACTGGCCCTGCATCCACACCAGCCCGAGGTTGAGGGTGGCGATGCTGGTGCGCTGGATCATCACCAACGGCCACAGGAAGTCGTTCCACACGCTGACCCAGGTGAGCACCGCCAGCACCACCACCGCAGGCCTGACCTGCGGCAACAAGATTCGCCAGTAGATCTGCCACGGTGAGCAGCCGTCGAGGATCGCCGCGTTCTCCAGATCGGCCGGAAGGGTGCGGAAGAACTGCCGCATCAGGTAGGTGCCGAACGCGGTCCCGAACAACCCCGGCACGATCATCGCCCACGGCGTATCGGTCCAGCCGAAGGTGCGCATCAGGATGAACTGCGGGATCACGGTCACCGTCAGCGGCACCATCAGGGTCGCCAGGTACAGCACGAACAGCACCTCACGGCCCCGGAATCGCAGTCGCGCGAACGCATATCCGGCCAGCGAGCAGAAGAACACCTGCCCGGCGCTGACACACGCTGCATAGCCGACCGAATTGACGAACATCCGCCAGAACGGCATGACCGCGAACACC
>JAFAWC010000126.1 GCA_019242135.1 Mycobacteriaceae bacterium
CCGAATCCGCAGGTCAGCGAGTACTTTCGCGCGCCGTTAGGCTCCTGGCATGCCGCACCGCCCGTCCTCGTATCTGGTTCTCGCGTCACAGCGCAGCGGCAGCACCCTGCTGGTTGAGTCGTTGCGCGCGACGGGTGTAGCCGGTGAACCCCAGGAGTTCTTCCAGTACCTGCCGAGCAGCAGTCAGGCCCCGCAGCCACGCGAGTGGTTCAACGGTGTCGAGGACGAGTCGATCCTGCGCCTGCTCGATCCGCTCGACGAGGGCACACCCGACCTGGCTCCGGCCGAGATCTGGCGCGACTATGTCCGCACCGTGGGCAGGACACCGAACGGGGTGTGGGGCGGCAAGCTGATGTGGAATCAGACACCGTTGCTGCTCAACCGCGCCAAGGACCTGCCCAACCGGTCCGGTGATGGGCTCCTCGCGGCGATCCGCGACGTGATCGGCGAGGACCCGGTGTTGGTGCACGTCTACCGTCCCGATGTGGTGTCTCAAGCGGTGTCGTTCTGGCGCGCCGTGCAGACCCGGGTGTGGCGGGGCCGCCCCGACCCGGTGCGTGATTCTCGTGCGGAATACCACGCCGGTGCGATCGCGCACGTGGTCACGATGCTGCGCGAGCAGGAAGCCGGCTGGCGGCAATGGTTTACCGAAGCCGGCGTCGACCCCATCGAGGTGCCGTATCCGGTGCTGTGGCGCAACCTCACCCAGTTCGTCGCAAGAATCCTGGAGGCGCTGGGCCTGGACCCACGGCTCGCGCCCGAGCCCGTCCTGCAGCGCCAAGCCGATCAGCGCTCCGACGAATGGGTCGACCGCTACCGGGCGGATGCCGAAAAAGACGGCCTCCCAATGTGACCCCTGCCCCGAAACGGTATTCCACGCGGCTCCTACTCGTACTTTCCCTCACCAGTTACCGCCTCGATAACAGATGTCAGTGCCCCCTGCCAACCTGCATGCATGGGCGAAGTCATCAAGGGAAGCGAGGCGATCGCCACCGGTCGGCTGACCGGGTGGGCACTGCGCCGGTGGTATCGGCCCATCTTCCGAGACGTATACGTTCCCAAGCAACAAGCGGTCACCCTCCGCGACCGAACACTCGGCGCGTGGTTGTGGTCAAAACGCGGGGCCGTCATCACCGGAGTCGCCGCTTCGGCATTGCATGGTGCGAACTGGGTCGACGCCGACGTTCCCATTGAACTCAGACTGGATTGCACTCGCCCGCCCCACGGCATCGTCGCCAGGAACACCACGCTGCTTGACGACGAGCTCACCCATGTCGGTCGTCTTCCCGTCACGACTCCGGCACGCACCGCGTTCGACATGGGTCGCTTTCTGCCACGTGGTCAGGCGTTGGCGCGCCTCGACGCGCTGATGCGGGCGACACCGTTCTCCATCGAGGACGTCTTGGTCATCGCCAAGCGACGGCCCGGCGCACGAGGCATACGGCAGTTGCGAGAACTGCTTCCGCTTGTCGACGGCGGGGCCGCCTCACCCAAGGAGACGTGGCTGCGGCTGCTGCTCATCGACGCGGGCCTCCCGAAGCCGACCACCCAGATACCGGTGGCCACCAATGGGCATCTGATCGCGATGCTCGACATGGGTTGGGAAGACTTCCAGGTCGCCGCCGAATATGACGGCGATCAGCACCGTACCGACCGCAAGCAGTACGTGAAAGACTTACGGCGCATTCCAGAAATACAACGGAGGGGCTGGATTTTCATTCGGGTGATTGCCGAGGATCGGGAAACGGACATCATCGAGCGCGTGCAGAAAGCGCTGACTTCACGCGGCTGGAGACCGCAAAATCCACCCAGACGGTAACCAGCGTGGGTCGCACTCGAACTTTTCCACGTGGAATACCGTTTCGCCGCGATAGCGTGTCGAAACCGACTTCCCGAACACCCGATCATGCAGCGACGAGGATTGGCTCCGCGGCGTCCTCTACCACGACGCCGCCCAACTGTTTTCGCTCTAAGGCTTGTGCCCGACTGCGAAAACCCGCCGGAACGGGAACAACGTGCCGTGCGGGCCCGGCGGATACGCCTGTCGAAGTTCCGCCCCAAGCTCGGCAACGAATTGCGGCGCATCCGAGGCCGACAGCGCGGCCAGTATCGGCCGCAAGCCCGTCCCGCGAATC
>JAFAWC010000227.1 GCA_019242135.1 Mycobacteriaceae bacterium
GCCGGCGCCCAGGGGCACCCTTCGGCCGGTGGTGTCGATCGCGCCGATCGACGGGAGCCTTTCGGTCGACAGCAACACGTCGTCGTTCTCGGGAACGGTGCCGGCCACCAACGACGTTCGGCCGCCCTGGATCGTGACGTGCGCCCCCGCCTCCCGGCAGGTCGACAAAGTCGCGGCAACCTCTCCGGCGGATGCCGGTCGCACCAACGCGGTGGCGCGACCACGATAGCGCCCCGTGTGGTCGATGCTGCGCGCCGCCAGCACATCCGCGTCGGTGCTGACGTGGCCGGCCCCGACGATGTCTTTGAGCCGGCGTGCTAGCCCCGCGCTCATCGCGGCGTCTCGAAACTGGAGAGCGACAGGAACGCGCCGAGGTCGATCAGCCCGGCCGGGGTAACCGGCAGATACTCGGTCAGCAAGGGCGACCGCACGATGACGCTGGCGAATTTCGCTCGGCTGACGGCAACATTGAGCCGGTTTCGGTTGAGCAGGAAAGAGATCCCGCGGGGCACGTCGTCGATTGACGACGCCGTCATCGAGATGAACACCACCGGCGCCTGCCTGCCCTGGAACTTGTCGACGGTGCCGACCCCAACCCCGGCGAGCCCGGCCGCGTCGAGGTGGTCGCGCACACACAACACCTGCGCGTTGTACGGAGCGACCACGAGCACGTCGTCTTGGCCGAGCGGGCGGCTTCCATGTTCGTCGGTCCACGTCGCCCCGAGCATGCGCCGGATCTCGGTGGCGATCGCGGCCGCTTCCTCCGGGCTGCTCGTTGAGTTGCCGTCGTGCGCCACGGTCAGCGCATGGACCCCCGGCGCGCAACCGTCGAGTCGGCGCGCAGCGGTGAGCTTCTCGTCGGAGGTCAGCCGGTCGTCGTAACACAACCGGGACACCGCGGCGCACACCGCCGGGTGCATGCGGTAGGACCGCTTCAGGAAATAGCCGCGGTCCTCAGGGAGGGTGCGGTGATCTTCCACGAGCCAGCCGAGAGCCGACACGTCGACCGGCTCGGGATGGCGGCCCTGGCTGACCTGGGGCAGCTGCTGGGGATCCCCGACGAGCAAGAGGTTGGCCGCCGACCGTGCGACCGCGATCGTGTTGGCAAGACAGAACTGACCAGCCTCTTCGATGACAAGCAGGTCGAGGCTGCGGTCATGCACCCGGGTGTGGTTGGCGAAGTCCCATGCCGTGCCGCCGATCACGCAACCCTCACCGGCGCCCGCAAATTCGGCGACGAAGGTCGCGTAGGCGTCCGCGTCGAGTACCTGCCACGGCACGCCCGCGGCGCAGTCCTTTTTGCCGATCCGCGCCGGCTCCACCTCGGCTTTGACCAGGTCGCGAAACAGGTTTTCGACGACAGCGTGGGACTGGGCGACGACCCCGATCCGCCAGTGCTGGTCGTTGACCAGCCGGGCAATGATCTTGGCCGCCGTGAACGTCTTCCCGGTGCCGGGCGGGCCGTGCACCGCCAGGTAGGACGAGTCAAGCGCGAGCAACGCAGCGGTGATGTCCGTGACAGTTTCGCCGGTGCGCGGCAGCGATGCACCGCGGTGAGTTCTCGGACGGCGGCGCAACAGGATGTCGCTGATCGCGTTGTTCGGAAATGCCGGCAGGTCGGCGGCGATATCGGCGGCCGCGGTCTGGATGGACTCGCGCAGCGTCCCCGTCGGGAGCGGTCTACCCGGCGTCAACGCAAAGGGCAGCTGCGCGAATGTCCCGGCCGCCGTGGGTTCCCGCTCGCAGACGATGACCTCGGTGGGGACGGCGGGATCGTCGACACCGATGATCTCGGCGTTGCCTGCGGCGCGCCGGTCAGGATTGTCGGTGAGCCCCGTCGGCGCGGGCGATTCGTACAGCGCGAACACGCTGCCCCGCAACTCGCCCGAAGCCAAGGTGCCGGTCAGCTTCACCCGGCGTTGCTGTTTGCGCCCGCGCGTCGACGGCCGGTGCCAGTCGCGGACGACCTCAGCGGAATCCGCCACAAAGACGTCGTTGCCGTCGGCCCATTCGTCGACGGGATTGTTCAGCCGGTCGAAGTGGGCCCACCAGAACGGCTTGTCCTCGCGCCGGTGATAGCCACGTGCCGCGGCGATGAGCGCCACCGCACTCTGTTCGGCGGTACGGCCGGGGCCGGGGTCGCCGATGAAAGCTGCAAGCCTTGTCGCCAGTTGGTCGTCGTGCTCGACAGCCCCCCCGTCGGCGACCGGCTGCGCACCCAGCGGCAGCACGCCGCATTCGATTGCCCGGTTGATCAACCAGTCGCGAAGGTTGCGGGTCGAGATGCAGTCGTAGTGGTTGTAGTCGGCGATCTGCTTCAAGACGACCGCGGCTTCGTCAACACGCCCGTCGGCGCGCAGTTCGCAGTTGCGGGCGAACTGCACCATGGAGTCAGCCGCGGTGCTGACATCGCCGGAGCGCAACTGTGCACCCATGTACAGCGGCTCCAGCGATTTCAGGCTGTAGTTTTCGGCGCCGACTCGGATGCTCTTGCGTACCAACGGGTACAGGTCTACCAGCACGCCGCCGCGCAGAAGATCGTCGACATCGTCCTCGCCGACGCCGTAGCGGCCGGCCAGCCGCAACAATGCGGTTTTCTCGTAGGCCGCGTAGTGGTAGATGTGCATGTTCGGGTAGCGCCTGCGGCGTTTTCGGACCATCGCCAAGAAGTCGAGGAAGGCTTGACGCTCGCTGCGGCGGTCATGCGCCCACAGCGGTCGAAACGAGCCGCCGACCTCCAGCACTCCGAAGAGGTATTCCAGGCCCCATTCCTTACCGTCGGCGCTCCACAGCGGGTCGCCTTCGAAGTCGAAGAACAGGTCGCCCCGGTCGGGGTCGGGCAACAGGGTCAGCGGTTGGGGGTCGGCAATCTCGTAGGGCGGCCTGCCGTCGACTCGTGACGCGGTCTGTAGACGTGCCTGCGCGGTCAGCGCCGCCACTGTCCTGGCCGCCAGTTGCGGCACAGCACGATCACGCCGCGCCAACTGGGTCATGGTGGTGATGCCGGCCTCGATGAGCCGTGCCCGCTGGCTTACCCTCATGTTTGCCACAAGCAGCAAATCGTCATGGGCGCGGACCTGACTGCGGCATTCGGGACAGCGGAAGCACGCCCGCACGTGCGGGTCCTCCCAGCGCACCGCGGCTCCGCCGGCGAAATGGCCGTCGAGCAGGTGCTCCAACGCTGCCCGTCGCGTCTGGTACACCGGCAGCAGTTCGTGGACGGGGTAGCTGGCTGCTGCGCCGTCGCCGAGCACCAGTTGCACATCGGGCCAGACACGAACGCCCGCCGCCGCCAGCACGTCGGCGTAGGCGGCGAGCGCAAGCATTGACTCGACCTTCACGGAGCGGGCGAGTTTGGTGTCGCGCAGCCGGTATCGGCCACCCTCGAAGAGCAGGAAGTCGGCGAAGCCGACGAATCGACCGTCGAACATGGCCGCCTGATAGATCACCGGCGCCCGACGCATGACTGCCCTGATCGTCTGCTCGGCAGCCGCGCTCAGCCCTCCAACCGTGTAGGCCGGCCGCCCGATGATCGCGACATCGTCCCGCGAGCGAAGCTCCTCAAGGTGACGCAGTTCGTGCTCGCCGCCGAGTTTGGCGGTGCGGGCAAGCAATTCGTCGTCCGCGGCGACCGGCGGCCCCCAGTCGAGGTGCGCGTCGAACGCCCGCAGCAGCGCGTACTCGCAGCGTGATGCCGCGGCCAGATCGGACGCGCTGTAGATGACTTTGTCGCCGGCGACGAACACGCTGCCACTGTAGGGCAGTCCACCGACGTTCTGCGGCTAAGCCGGTTTGCTGGTCGGCCCCGGCATCCGGCGCCGGCTACGCGCTGTTGGGGACGAGCTCGACGTTGTTGCCGTTCCATCGGAAGCGCACCACGCTGTCCAATCCGGGGACGCCGTTGGAGAACTTCAGAGCCACGGTGTCACCGGTGCACGCCGACGCGTCGATGCCGTTGAACCCGAAGGTGTCGCCGACTCCCGCCGGGATGAACTTGCCCTGGTGGAACATCAGCGTGCGGGTGTTCGCATTGTCGGCGTTGGTGTTGGCCTTGACGATGGCCACCGACAACTGTGCGCACTCGTTGTAGTTCCCCGCGACGGGTTCCGGGCTCCAGCTCTGGCCGCTGCGCGGATCGGGGGGCAGACTCGCGACCGCTCTGATGATCTCCGGGGCGCCCAGATTGATTGCACACGGATCGTATGCGACGGCGGTGGGACCGGTCGGGGTACTGCTCGGCGGTGCAGGCGACGCAACGGCCGGGGCCGACGGGCCCGGGGCGGCCTGGGCGGACGGCGGCGGTGCGGCGGTGGTGGTCGGTTCGGGGGTCTTGGCGACGGTCGCGTCCCCCGCACCGCAGCCGGCCAGGACAGCTGCGGTGACGGTGGCCACCACGACGATCCGGAGCCCGCTCACAGTTGGGCACCGTACCGTCGCGGGCGGCTGTTTCCCCGAAGGCAGGGCCGACACTGCCCCGCCCACTAGACTTTCCACTCGATGACCTCCCCGGATCAGGGCGTTTCGCACCCCGCCACCTCGTTCGCCGACCTGCGGATTCACCCCGCGGTGCTGCGGGCGGTCGACGATGTCGGCTACGAGTCCCCGTCGGCGGTGCAGGCTGCGACGATCCCGGCGATGATGGCCGGCTCCGACGTCGTTGGCCT
This sequence comes from Mycobacteriaceae bacterium, assembly GCA_019242135.1. Taxonomy (GTDB): domain Bacteria; phylum Actinomycetota; class Actinomycetes; order Mycobacteriales; family Mycobacteriaceae; genus Mycobacterium. The sequence continues at coordinate 4,665 of JAFAWC010000227.1, forward strand.
CGCGCAGACAGGCACCGGGAAGACCGCCGCGTTCGCGGTGCCGATCCTGTCGAAGATCGACAGCGCCAGCACCGACACGCAGGCACTGGTGCTGGCGCCCACCCGCGAACTCGCCCTGCAAGTCGCCGAGGCGTTCCGCCGCTACGGCGCCCACCTGCCGCGCATCAATGTGCTGCCGATCTACGGCGGTCAGTCCTACGGCGTGCAACTCGCCGGGCTCAAACGCGGCGCACATGTGGTCGTCGGCACGCCCGGGCGGGTGATCGACCATCTGCAGCGCGGGACGCTTGACCTGTCGCGGCTGGACTACCTCGTGCTCGACGAGGCAGACGAAATGCTCACGATGGGCTTCGCCGAAGACGTCGAACGCATTCTTGCCGACACCCCCGAGTACAAGCAGGTGGCGTTGTTCTCCGCGACCATGCCGCCGGCAATCCGCAAGATCACCCGCAAGTACCTGCATGATCCAGTCGAAATCACCGTCGAGGCGAAAACCGCAACCGCAGAGAATATTTCGCAGCGCTACGTCCAGGTGGCCGGTCCCCGTAAGATGGACGCGCTGACCCGGGTGCTGGAAGTCGAGCCGTTCGAAGCGATGATCGTGTTCGTTCGCACCAAGCAAGCCACCGAGGAGGTCGCCCAACGGCTCAGCGCGCGGGGCTTTTCGGCGGCCGCCATCAACGGCGACGTGCCGCAGTCCCAGCGGGAGCGAACGATCGCGGCGCTCAAAGACGGCACGGTCGACATCCTGGTCGCAACCGATGTCGCGGCCCGTGGTCTGGACGTCGACCGCATCTCTCATGTTCTCAACTACGACATTCCGCAGGACACCGAGTCATACGTGCATCGCATCGGCCGCACCGGCCGCGCGGGACGCAGCGGCAACGCGTTGCTGTTCGTGTCGCCGCGGGAACGCCACTTGCTCAAGGCGATCGAGAAGGCCACTCGCCAAAAGCTGGTCGAGACGCAGCTGCCCACTGTCGAGGACGTCAACGCGCAACGGGTCGCCAGATTCCGGGACTCCATCACCGATGCGCTGGGTGCGCCCCAGATCGAACTGTTTCGCCGTCTGGTCGAAGAATATGAACGCGACCATGACGTGCCGATGGCCGACGTCGCCGCGGCGTTGGCGGTGCAGTCCCGCAACGGCGAGGAGTTCCTGATGGCACCCGAGCCGCCGCCGCGCGACGACACGCGTCCCGACCGTTCCGCGAAGCCGCGCAGGACGACCCAGCGAATGGCGACGTACCGCATCGACGTCGGTAAACGCCATAAAGTGGGTCCCGGGGCGATCGTCGGTGCGATCGCCAACGAGGGCGGCCTGCACCGCAGCGACTTCGGTCACATCGCGATCCATTCAGATTTCTCCCTGGTCGAGCTGCCGGCCAGGCTGCCGCGCGACACCCTGAAAGCGTTGGAGCGCACTCGCATTTCAGGGGTACTGATCAATCTGCAGCCCGATCGCGCCACGAAGGCCCGGCGAAGAACGACATGACGCTGTCGCGTGACGTGGACGCGCAGGGCGGCCTGGAGTCTGTCTCAAGGCCTGAACGTGTCGCCTCGCTGACCGGGATCAGGGCGGTGGCCGCGCTGTCGGTGATGGCGACGCACGCCGCCTACACCACCGGGAAATACACGCACGGATATGTGGGTCTGGTCTATTCGCGGCTGGAGATCGGAGTGCCGATATTCTTTGTGCTCTCGGGTTTGCTGCTGTTCGGCCCCTGGGTGCGGGCGCTCGCGCAGGATCGCCCCCCGCCGTCGGTCGCGCGGTACGCATGGCACCGCGTGCGGCGCATCGTGCCGGCCTACGCGATCACGGTCGCGGTCGCCTACCTGGTGTATCACTACCGGACCGCCGGACCGAACCCCGGACACACGTGGACGGGCCTGCTGCGCAATCTGACGTTGACCCAGGTCTACACCGACAAATATCTGTATTCCTATCTGCACCAGGGCCTTACCCAGATGTGGAGTCTGGCGGTGGAGGTCGCCTTCTACGTGGCACTGCCGCTGCTGACCTATCTTCTGCTGGCGGTGCTGTGCCGGCGACGGTGGCGACCCGGCCTGCTTCTGGCGGGTTTGGCGGTGCTGAGCCTGATCACGCCGGCATGGCTGGTGCTCGTGCACACCACCGATTGGCTTCCCGATGGGGCACGGCTGTGGCTGCCCACCTTCTTTGTGTGGTTCATCGGGGGGATGATGCTGGCGGTGCTTTCGGTGATGGCTCAACGGGCGTACGCCGCGGTGTGCCTGCCGCTGGCGCTGATCTGCTACCTCATCGTGTCGACCCCGATCGGTGGGGAGCCCACCACCTCGCCCGCGAAACTGTGGGAAGCGTTAGCCAAGAGCGCTTTTTATGCGGTGATCGCGACGTTGGCGGTGGCGCCCCTGGCGTTGGGCAACCGCGGTCTGTACGCGCGGGCGCTGGCGAGCAGGCCGATGGTGTGGCTCGGCGAGATCTCCTACGAGATTTTCTTGATCCATCTGATCGTGATGGAAATCGCGATGGTCGAGGTGCTGCACTGGCACATCTACACCGGCAACGCCGCCGCCCTGTTCGCGGTGACATTCGTCATGACGGTGCCACTGGCCTGGGTCTTGCACCGCTTCACGCGGGTGCGGTCATAGCCCCGGCCGTGCCCCCGCTCGACGTCCGTCGCGAACCAGTAATGAACCCGCGATGACGACGATCCCTATGACCGCGATCGGAATGGCCCACCACAGCCGTGTCTGGATGGCGGAGTTGCAGTCCGCCTCGTAGTGGCTGGGCGGCGCGACCGACTGCACGACGGGGCCGACGACCGGAATGCTGCCGGCCGCGTTGCTGGGGTTCTGGCTGTCCTTGTCCCGGGCGGCGTTGAGGTCGCCGCCCGCGATCGGCACGCCGCAGCCGACACTGCCGTTGTTACCTGACACCGAGACCGGAACGAGCAGCGCGATGATGCCCGCAACCAGCAGAACCGCTCCAACCAGCAACAATAACCGCCGTAACGTCATCGTAGGCTCCCTCGCAATCCGTTCGTCATCCGTCGATACCCGGCCCGCGAGCACCTGAAACTACCGTCGTGCCGCGGTGCCCACGACGGTCGGAACGACGAACTCCTCGAGCATCTGCTTCTCGTCGGCGTCGTCGGCGCCGGGGAAGACCAGCAGCGACGTGATCACCCGCACCAACCAGCGGGCGCGGCGTTGAACGGCGGCCGCATCGTCTGGGCCCAGTGAGTTCACGAACGCGGCGGTCAGGGCGTTGATCACCTCGGATTGTTCGGCCAGCTCCCCGCCGAGCGGCGGCTCGGTCGTCGCGAACCATGAGGCGAGTGCGGGATTGCCGCGCACCATCTGCAGCGCGGTGGTGACGCCGGCGACGAGCCGCTCGGCTGGGTCCGCCAGACCTCGAATCCGCTCACCCAGCTGGTGGTGCAGCCGGTACGCCTCACGGTTGACGAATGCGGTCTGCAGCGTCTCGCGATTCTCGAAATAGCGGTACAGCGTTGCCCGCGAACACCCTGCCGCCTTAGCGATTTGGTTCATTCCGACCGCTGCTGCGTCGTGTGCGGCGAACAGCTGCTCGGCCGCGTCCAGTATCTTGTCGGCTGCGACTTCACTTCGACTCGCGGCAAGCCAGTCGGCGGCCATCAGCGAATCACCGTGAACGGCACCGACAGCGGGCGCCGCACGTAACTGCCGCCCGCCCACACGATGGCGTCCTCATCCACCGTGAATTCAGGGCAGCGGGACAGCAATTCGGTCAGCGTGATCCGCGACTGCATCCGCGCCGCAGCCGCGCCGAGACAGTGGTGCGCCCCGTGGCTGAAGGTGAGAATTTTCGCGGGACGGCGCGTGACGTCGAGTTCCTCGGCATCGCAACCATACTCGCGCTCGTCCCGGTTGGCCGAACCGTAGAGCAGTAGCACTCGGCGCCCCGCGGGAATGCGCGTGCCCGCGACGACGGCGTCCCGGGTGGCGGTCCGGGCCAGTCCCTGCACCGGCGAGGTGAGTCGCAGGAATTCGTCGACGGCGTCGGAAATCAGCTCAGGATGCTCGGCCAGCAACCGGCGTTGATCGGGCCGCTGGTGCAGCAGTTGCACCGCGCCGCCGAGCATTCCGGTGGTCGTGTCATTGCCGCCGGTGACCATGGTGAACGTGAACGCGAGCACCGCCAGGGTGCCGGCGAGGTCACCCTCGGCGCCCATCCCTGCCGAAACCAGGTGCGAGATCGTGTCGTCGCCGGGGTCGTGGCGGCGACGCTCGATCAGTTCGGCGAAGTAGGCCGTCATCGCGCCCACGGCGTCGCCGAGGGAGGCCAGCGCGTTACCGACGCCGCCTTCGACGGTGTTGGCCGCCACGATCGCCTCGGTCCAGCCGTCGAACTGCGTGCGATCAGCCTCCGGCACGCCGAGGTAATGCGCTACGACCATCGATGGCAGCGGCTTGAACAGCTCGGCCACGATGTCCCCGCCGCCGGCGGCCACAAGTCGGTTCAGGCGTTCGACGACGAACGCTCGCACGGCCGGCTCGACCGCCTCCACCTGTCGCGGGGTGAACCCCCGTGCCACCAACTTGCGGAACTCGGTGTGCACCGGCGGGTCCTGCATGACGAACGGGGGATTATCTTGCAGCCCAATCAATTCCAGCTCGCCGTAGTTTACGGTGAGGCCTTGGGCGGAGGAAAAGGTCTCGTGGTCGCGGGCTGCCGACCACACGTCGGCGTGCCGCGACAACACCCAGTAGTCGTGCTCGGGGCAGTGCTGGGGGACCACGTGGTGGACGGGATCGCGGTCGCGCAGAGCGCGGTACATCGGCCAGGGAGATGGCCAGGCGTCGGCGCTGGCCAGCTCGAACACCGCAGGCGTCTCGTGAGACACGTCAACTGTCATGTCTCATGGATATGACAACTACTCATATTCTGTCAACCCCGAGTGTCCGGTGCACGGGGTACCCGACCGCCCCCGGCGTAGGTTGCCAGGGTGGACATCCTCGACCGTCTCAAGATGGACGTTCCGGTCGCGCAGGCCGGCATGGGCGGTGGCCTGGCCGGGCCGGAACTCGCGTCCGCCGTCGCGCACGCCGGGGGCCTCGGCACACTGGGCTGGGTCCCGGCCG
>JAFAWC010000432.1 GCA_019242135.1 Mycobacteriaceae bacterium
AGGACTGCTACGCCGCGCTGCGCTGGCTCATAAGCCACACCGACGAACTGACGGTCGATCCCGGCCGAGTGGCTGTGATGGGCGACAGCGCCGGTGGTGGGCTAGCCGCCGGCGTGTGTCTGCTCAACCGGGACCGCGCCGGCCCGACGATTGCCCAGCAGTTGTTGATCTATCCGATGCTTGACGACCGGTCCCGTCTACCCGACCGCCAGCTGCTTCCGTTTCTGACGTGGACTCACGACGACAACCTCACAGGTTGGTCGGCATTACTCGGTGAGGACGCTGGCAAGGCAAATGTCGACCCGTATGCCGCGCCCGCCAGGGCCACAAACCTCTCGGGACTACCCGACGCCTATATCGATGTCGGTGATCTCGACCTGTTTCGCGACGAGGACGTCGCCTATGCGCGCCGCTTGGCCGACGCCGGCGTACCGACCGAGCTGCATCTGCACACCGGATGTCCGCACGCTTTCGACCTGTTGGCGCCAACCGCGGAGGTGTCCCGGCGGGCCGTCGCTGACCGAGTCCGACGGCTTCGTTTGCTATAGCCTTCGGCCGTCGCGCGAATATTCTGATGCGATGCCGGCACGGGGTCAGCATCTGCCGTTCGACGCTGATGCGTTGCGCGAAAAATACGCTCGGGAGCGGGACCGGCGGCTGCGGCCAGATGGGATCGACCAGTACGTCGAGACTGCAGGGCAATTCGCCCGGTTCGCTGATGACCCGTGGGCCGAGCCCCACTTCACCCGCGAGCCCAAGTCCGACAGCGTGGATGTCGCCATCGTGGGCGCCGGATTCGGTGGGCTCCTGACGGGGGCGCGGCTACGTGAGCTCGGTGTCAAGAGCCTGCGGCTGATCGACAAAGCGGCCGATGTGGGTGGCACCTGGTATTTCAACCGCTACCCGGGCCTCGCGTGCGACGTCGAGTCCTACGTCTACCTGCCGCTGCTCGAGGAGACCGGCTACATTCCGACGGAGAAGTACGCGAAGGGGCCGGAGATTCTCGCTCATTGCCGGCGCATTGCCCAACACTACGATCTGTATCGCGGTGCGTGTCTGCAGACCGAGGTGCATCAAATGCGTTGGGACCCTGACGACTCCCGCTGGGTTATCAGTACCAATCACGGAGATGCCATCCGCGCGCGGTTTGTTTCGATGGCCAACGGCTACCTGAACAAGCCCAAACTGCCAGGTATTCCGGGTATCACGGCGTATCAAGGTCACACCTTCCACACCAGCCGATGGGATTACGGCTACACCGGCGACAGACTGGAGAAGCTGGCCGACAAGCGCGTCGGGATCATCGGTACGGGAGCGACGGCGATCCAGTGCGTGCCGCACTTGGCGAGATCGGTGAAGCAGCTGTTCGTCTTTCAGCGCACGCCGTCGACGGTGGACGTTCGCGCAAATCGGCCGACCGACCAGCAGTGGGCAGCCGGCCTACAACCCGGGTGGCAGCGCGAACGCATCGAGAACTTCCAATTGCTCACGAACGGCGGCGAAGCCGACGAGGATCTGGTCGACGACGCTTGGACCAGCATCACCAAGAAGCTGCCCGTGATGCGGCAGAACGCGAGCACCGACCTCACACCGGCGGAAATCGCTCGAGCAGCAGAGCTCGCGGATTTTGCCAAAATGGAGGAAATCAGGGCGAGGATCGACGCGATAGTCACCGACTGTGTCACCGCCGAGGCGCTGAAGCCTTGGTATGGCTATTACTGCAAGCGACCATGTTTCCACGACGAATACCTGCAGGCGTTCAATCGCGAAAACGTGACTCTGGTCGATACCCGCGGTCTCGGTGTTGAGCGCATCACCGAGCGCGGTGTCGTTTTCGATGGGTCGGAGTACGAGCTCGACTGCTTGATCTTTGCAACCGGCTTCGAGGTCGGTACCGACTACTCGCGACGCACGGGCTTCGAGGTCGTGGGTCGCGACGGACTGACGCTCACCGAAAAATGGGCCGACGGTGTCCAGACCTTTCACGGTCTGCAGGTTCGCGGCTTCCCGAACTGTTTCGTCGAAAGTATTGCCCAGTCCGGTTTTACCGTGAATTTCCCGTACCTTCTCGATGTCCAGGCGCGTCATGTCGCGTGGGTGATCGCTTGGGCACTAGGGCGGGGAATCGTTGAGGTCGAGGCTTCGGCCGCCGCCGAGGCCGCTTGGGTTGACACGGTTATGCAGCGATCCGCTCTGGTGGCGGAGCGCAGGAAAGCGTGCACGCCCGGCTACTACAACCGGGAGGGCCGGGTCGACCACCGAACCCAGCAGGGAAGCTTTTTCATCGGCGGACCGACGGAGTATGCCGACATCCTAGATGCGTGGCGTGTCGACGGCACCCTCGAAGGCCTCGATGTGCGCGGCGAGCAGATCGCACCGTGAGGGACAACATACCTGCTGTGTGTCATCGGCGTGACGAGTTGTCGATTACTCGTCGTTTTGACCGAGAGACAAGAACTCACCACGACCATGGATTACCGACGTGGCGTGTAATCGCTTGTTGCGCAGTAGATTACGGGATTATTGGCAACCACCGAGAATGGCGGGTAAGCGACTGTCCCCTCAGCCGCCATTAGTGACGGGGTTCGACGACAGCGTGATGAAGCCCCCATTGATCCACACGCCCCACCGGCCGCCCCAGCCCGACGTCCACACGACGGGTTGGCCGTCCCAAAAATCGGCCGGCTTCGGCGGCGCCCAGTTCGGCGGCGGTTCGCCCACACCCGGGGCCGGTGCCGGTGGAGCCGGGTCTGCCCCCGCCGCCGACGTGCCGAGGCCCAAAATGGCTGCCGCGAGACCACCGGCGACCGCGACGACCGACAACCTGGACTTCAACGAAGTCATCAGCACAACCCCTCAGGACCGCTCGTTCGGGCCCCAGTTCCAGACGGTCGGGTCATCGGCCGGGTAGTTCATGCACACGTCGGTCGCTTTCGCCACGACGCCCTTGTTGTTGAAGAA
>JAFAWC010000482.1 GCA_019242135.1 Mycobacteriaceae bacterium
AGTTGATCGGACTCGTGACCGGTCCGCTGACCAACCTGGCACTGGCGCTGCGCGCGGAACCGGCGCTGCCGGAACTGCTGCGACGACTGGTGATCATGGGTGGCTCGTTCGGATATCGCGGCAACACTGATCTGGTGGCCGAGTGGAACATCTGCGTCGACCCCGAGGCCGCGGCGGAGGTGCTGGCGGCCTGGTCCGGCAGAGAGAATCTGCCGATCATATTGGGACTCAATCTAACCGAGAAGATCGTGATGTCACCGGCGACCCTCACCCGGCTCGCCGCGGCGGTCGGATGCTCGACGGTGGAGATGAATGTGCGTGACGCGCGCGGTCAGAGATCGGTCGCGTCGAATCCCCTGATCCGTGCGCTTGAGGACGCGATGCGGTTCTATTTCGAGTTCCACTTCGATCAAGGTGAGGGATTCCTGGCGCACCTGCATGATCCGCTGGCGGCTGCGGTCGCACTGGACCCGGCGCTGGTGCATACCCGCGCAGCCACGGTGGGTGTGGAACTGACGGGCACGCTCACACGAGGGATGACGATCGCCGACTGGTCCGGGCGCTGGGGCCGTCCGCCGAACGCACGCGTCGGTGTGGCCGTCGACCCATTCCTGTTTTTTGATCGCTTCATCGAAAGGGTGGGGCCGTTCGCCCGGCAACTGAACGAGCCGTAAGGGCATCCGGCTCAGTCCGCGCCGATCTCGTTACTCGTAGATGCCCTCGAGGTACCAGCGCCGCTGGCGATAGCACAGCAAGAAGGCTATGCCAGGATCGCCTTCCTCGTGCCCGACCAACACCTGTGCACGCGCAGTGCGTCCGGTCTTGACCGCTGGATCCCACCAGCGTTCGTCGACCGGCCACGGCCCGGCCCACCAGCGCAGCGGACCGTCGCGATGTGGCGCTTCCAGCCGCGCCGGGTCGGCGGAAAATACTCCCCTGCTGGTCACCCGCACTGGATTACCTTCCGAATCAAGGAGTTCCACCGGATCATCGAGGAGCACCGTCGGCGATGGCTCCGGCAACTGACCGGGCCACGGCTGGCACGGATCCGTCCGTGGAACGAGTTCATCGCCCAACGGCACCAAGGTGATCCGCTCCGCCGGTCCGCGGCCACCGGACAGCACCGGAACCTGGACCGCCTCCGGACCGAGAAGACCCTGCACCCGCACCAGAGCCCGTCGTGCACGCAGCCTGTCTTCCTCACCGATCCCACCCCACAGCGGCAGCTGCAGCGCCTCGGCCGAGATGACCTCGACCGGGTGCAGCCGAAGCATGGTCACCGGCGCGGTCGGCCGTTCGCCGGTGCGGTTGTTGAGCCAGCCGTCCAGCTGCCAGCGGACCCGGTCCGCGGTGGCGTCCTCGGTCAACGGCTCTGCGCAGCGCCACACCCGGCTCAGCTCTTCTCCGTTGGCGGTGACGGCATGGATGGCCAGCCGGGTGCATCCGACGCCGGCCGACATCAGCGTTTGGTGCAGCTGACCGGCCAGCGACCGCCCGGCGAACGCCGCAGCATCCACCCGGTCGATCGGCGGATCGCAGCGCATCTCGGCGTCCAGTTCCGGCTCCGGCTCGTGGCCGGATGGGCCGCGCTCGGGCTCCCCGCGGGCGAACCGGTGCGCCACCACCGCGTCGGCGCCGAACCGGGACGCCACGTCGGTACGTGATAGCGCCGCGAACTGGCCGACGGTTCGAATTCCCAACCGCCACAATAGATCAGTCAGATCTGCGCGGCTTTCCCCAGACAGGCTCGGCTCGGTGGCCAGCTCGCGGATGGACAGGTTCGTCAGAAACGCGGCATCCCCGCCGGGCTCGACGATCCGTCCGGCCCGAGCGGCGAACACGGCGGTGGACAACTGGTCGGCGATGCCGGCCTGGCATTCCGCGCCGGCGGCCGAGACCGTATCGACCAACCGCTCGGCAGCGGCGGATTCGGAACCGAAGTAGCGGGCCGCACCACGCACCGACAGCACCAGCAGGCCGGGACGTAACACCTCGGCGCGTGGCACCAGGTCGTCCACCGCCGCGGTTACCGGTTCGAAGAACCGGGCGTCGCGACCCGGGTCGGCGGTGACGACGTGCAGTTGCGGACAACGCGCCTGCGATTCGCGACGGCGCAGGCCTCGTCGTACTCCGGCCGCCCGTGCCGCCGCGGAACAGGCGACCACTCGGTTGGCCAGTGTCACCGCCACCGGCGTTATCGCGGGCAGGTCCGCGGCGGTGGCGGCCGCGACAGCAGGCCAGTCCATGCACCACAGCGCCAATACACGGGAGGGCATCTCATCCCGTTCGCGCCATTCGGCGGTTCGTTATCGCCAGCCGTACCTTGCGGATTCGACCACCCACCTCGTAGCCGCTGACCCTGGCTTCCAGTCCCATCCGTGCACCTTGCCAGTCACCACCGGTGACCAGAAGCGTGCAGCCCTTGTTGCGGGCCCGCGCTGTCACCGCCCGCGCCCGGGACAGCGGCACCGACCGGCCTCCGAGGCCGAGCACCACCAGATCCATCCCGTCCAGCAGCACGGCGGCCACCTCGACCGGATCGGCCCCGGGGTCGGGCACTAGCGCGAGCCGGGACAGGTCCGCACCCATCTCCATGGCGGCCAGTAGACCGACGTCGGGCTGGCCGACGACAGCGACATGACCACCTGCCGCTGTCGCTGCCGCCACCACACCCAATATCAGTGACCGAGCCCCCGAGGCCACCACCACCGAGCCGCGCGGCAATCCCCCAGGTAGGTGGTTGGCCAGCGATTCGGGTATCGACAGCAAACTTTTGGAGTCGAGGATGAGTTCCTCGCCCCGGGGCGGCGCCGCGTGGCCACGACTGGCCCTCCCCGACACCGCCGCGATCTTGCGGCGCAGGTGTTCTACCTGGTCAGCGCGGTCTAAAGGGCGGGGGGCCTGGCTTATCGCTGCTGTCACAGCAGCACCTTTAGCACCATCTGCTTAACCTGTGTTCGAATGTATGTTCGATACAGTCAGTAAACACCCACCCACCGACACCGTCAAGCGACAGGCGAGTGTACGTTTCGCCGCATGCCGCTGCCCTATGCCGACCCGCACAAGAAGCGGGGTCGCTGGTATACCGCCTTGGAAAGCTTTGGTCGCTCGCGTCCGGGACAGTTCGTGGCCCGCCACGTCACCCCTCGCATCGACCCGTGGCTATTCCGCGCGACCCGAGGCCGCTACCCATCAAAGCTCGGCGGGGTTTCTACCGCACCTCTGCTGACTATCGGAGCCAAGTCGGGTCAGCCGCGAGAGCACCAGCTCACCTACTTTCACGACGGACATGACGCCATCGTGATTGCCTCCAACTATGGAGGACCCAAACATCCGCAGTGGTACTACAACTTGAAGGCCAATCCTGAGTGCGAATTTGGTGACGAGAAATTCGTGGCGAAGGAGGTCACCGACCCCGACGATTACGCATACCTATATGGACTCGCTGGGAAGGTCTACGCCGGTTGGAACGACTACCGCCTGAAAACAGACCCCATCGGTCGTCGCATCCCGGTCTTCCGACTCAAGCCGCGCTAGCGCCGCCGTCGCAGTTCAAAGCCGACCCTCTACCACGTGATGGCCGGCCGCGACGGTGGACCTTATTCCCACTCGATGGTGCCCGGCGGCTTGCTCGTGATGTCGAGCACCACCCTGTTGACCTCGGCCACCTCGTTGGTGATCCGCGTCGAGATGCGCTCCAGCGTTTCGTACGGGATCCGTGTCCAGTCGGCGGTCATCGCATCCTCACTGGACACGGGCCGCAACACGATCGGATGACCGTACGTGCGTCCGTCGCCCTGCACGCCCACCGACCGGATGTCTGCCAGCAGCACCACCGGGCACTGCCAGATCAGTCTGTCCAGCCCCGCCGCGGTCAGCTCCTCCCGCGCGATCGCATCCGCGCGGCGCAGCGTGTCCAGCCGCTGCGCGGTGACTTCCCCGACGATGCGGATCCCCAGGCCGGGTCCGGGAAAAGGTTGGCGCGCAACGATTTCCTCCGGCAGCCCCAGCTCCCGCCCTACCGCACGGACCTCGTCCTTGAAAAGCAGCCGCAACGGTTCCACCAGCGTGAAGTTGAGATCGGCCGGCAGCCCCCCGACATTGTGATGACTCTTGATGTTCGCGGTCCCGCTGCCTCCGCCCGACTCCACGACATCCGGGTAGAGCGTGCCCTGCACCAGAAACCTGACCTCAGAACCGCTGTCGCCCACTAGCTCTCGCACGGCACCCTCGAATGTGCGGATGAACTCGCGTCCGATGATCTTGCGTTTGCCCTCGGGGTTGTGCACCGCGGATAACGCCTCCAGGAACCGGTCGGCGGCGTCGACCGTCACCAGCCGCGCACCGGTGGCCGCCACGAAATCGCGTTCCACCTGGACACGTTCGCCCGCGCGCAGCAGACCGTGGTCGACGAACACGCAGGTCAACCGATCGCCGATCGCCCGCTGCACCAACGCCGCCGCCACCGCCGAGTCAACCCCGCCGGACAGCCCACAGATCGCCCGCCCCTCGCCGATCTGTGCGCGCACCTGCTCGGTCAGCGCGTCGGCGATGTTCGCCGGGGTCCACGACGAATCGATGCCGGCGAACTCGTGCAGGAACCGGCTGAGCACCTGTTGGCCGTGCGGGCTGTGCATGACCTCGGGGTGATACTGCACGCCGGCCAGTCTGCGGGCGTGGTTCTCGAAGGCCGCCACCGGCGCTCCTGCGGTGCTGGCCACCACATCGAAGCCCGCAGGTGCCGAGGTGACGGCGTCGCCGTGGCTCATCCACACCGGTTGTGTCTCCGGCAAACCCGAATGTAGCTGACCCCCGGCAACTTTGAGCTCGGTCCGGCCGTATTCACTGGTTCCCGTGTGTGCCACCGTCCCGCCCAGGGCCTGGGCCATCGCCTGAAACCCGTAGCAGATGCCGAACACCGGCACACCGAGGTCGAACAGCGCCGGATCCAATTGCGGGGCGCCTTCGGTGTACACGCTGGCGGGCCCGCCCGACAGCACTATCGCAACAGGATCCTTGGCCTTGACATCCGCGACGCTGGCCGTGTGTGGGATGACCTCGGAATAGACCCGTGCCTCCCGCACCCGGCGAGCGATCAACTGGGCATACTGGGCGCCGAAGTCGATCACCAGAACCGGTCGAACTCCCTCTGTCACACCGCAATTTTAGGGCAGCACATTCATCAGCCCTTGCGGCGCAGCATCCATGCCGGTATCCAGTGGGTCACCGAACGGCTGTTGGCACCGTAGCTGACCGGATAGCTCACCAATCCCCACCAATGACCTTGCTCGCACAGGCCCCAGCAGCACAGCCGCCCCTCGACGACCTTGTGCATCTGCAGGCCGGCGGGGTGATAGGCGCCGCGGCGGTGGGGTTCCCGCGGGAAAAGCGCCCCAAGATCGATCAGCACCAGGACCGGCGGCTCGACCGCGCGAAACGGATCGGGCACCGGCTGGCCGCTGTAGTTGATCCCCTGCAGATCACCCACGGTTCGATCATACGTTCGATTAGGCCGGTTAACCCCGGGATGAAGCGGCGGCGTCAATCGTTGTGACCGTGGCTGCCTCGCAGCTTGGCGGCGCGCTTGAGGTCCTGCTGGAATTTCGCCTCGCGTTTTTCCGCAGCACGAGTATCGCGCTCAGGCAGCTGCAGCTGATCTTCGGCCGGCATGCCCGCCTGTAACTCGCGTCCCCGCTCGAGTTCCGCGTCTAGCTCCGCACCGAATAGCAAGGCAACGTTGGTGATCCACAACCACAGCAAGAAGACGATCACCCCGGCCAAACTGCCGTAGGTCTTGTTGTAGCGGCCGAAGTTGGCGACGTAGGTGCCAAACAGCAGCGACACGATGATCCATACCAGGATCGCCACAGCCGCCCCGACGCTGATCCAGCGAAACTTTGGCTGTCGCACATTAGGTGTTGCGTAGTACAAAATCGCGACAGCCACGATGACAAAGCCCAAGATGACGGGCCATCGGGCGATGTTCCAGACCGTCAGCGCCACGTGCCCCGCACCAAGAGCATCTCCGATCGCTTTGGCCACCGGACCGCTGACGGCCAACATCAACCCCACCGCGCCGGCCATGATCAATCCGCCCAGGGTGAGCAGCAGCTGAAGCGGCCGCAGTTTCCAGACCGGCCGGCCCTCGGGGATCTCATATATCCGGTTCATCGCCCGGCCGAACGCCCCGACGTAGCCCGATGCCGACCACAAACCGCCGACGATGCCGGCGATCAGCGCGGCTCCCGCCGACGGTGAATTCACCAGTTGCTGGATCGGGTCCCGCACGGTATCGGACACCGAATGTGGACCCAACTCACCGACGATCTGCAGCACCGTGTCGGTGGTGCGCCTACCTTGCCCGACCACCCCGAGCAGCGACACCATCACCACCAGCGCCGGAAACACCGATAACACAGCGTAGTAAGTCAGTGCGGCAGCCAGGTCAGTGCATTGATCGCGAGAAAATTGGCGGGCGGTGCGTCGCAGCACATAGAGCACCGACGGCTTGGTCAAATCGGTTGGTGACTCCGGCTTCAGCGGATCGTTCGGGCCAACCGAAACATTCTCCTGGGACGGCACAGCCGCGGACATACCTGGCCCGTACCCCTTCGTTGGCAGCCAGAAACCGACCCCGGTTTGGTGCGCCTTCGTGGCCGAGAGCGTCCCGCTGCAGGTGATTTCGCTTGCTGAGCAGGGGGAAACGTACGGCCACTCGCGGTTACCCGGGTGGGCCCCTCACGTGCGAGCAGATCGTTTAGCTTGAGGCGCTGCATGTTTCGGTTCCGCGATATGTGAATGCGGCTTGTCCCTTCGGAGAACCGCGTTCCGCCCAGGAGGTCGCCGCAGCTAACTTGCCGGCGAAAACCAGCCGACTCGGCTCAGCCGGCCGAGCTGACCGGCTCGACCGGCTCGATGGGCAGCCGACGCAGCGCCCCGGGCGCATCCGCGGGTACCGCCGGATGCTGGGGCGGGATGGGGTCGAGCCGCCGGTAGGGATCACCCTGGCGCGGTCGTAGGTCGGTCTCACCCTTGTTCGGCCACAGCGATGCCGCGCGCTCCGCCTGCGCGGTGATCGAAAGCGACGGGTTGACACCAAGATTCGCGGAGATAGCCGCGCCGTCGACCACCGACAGCGTCGGGTAGGCATACACTCGGTGGTAGGCGTCGATGACGCCGCTCTGGGGGCTGTCGCCGATGGCCGCACCCCCGAGAAAGTGCGCGGTCAGCGGAATGTTGAACAGCTCACCCCATGTCCCCCCGGCGACGCCGTCGATCTTCGCGGCGATCCGGCGGGTCACCTCGTTGCCGACCGGGATCCAGCTCGGGTTGGGTTCGCCGTGGCCCTGCTTACTCGTTATCCGTCGCATCCCCAACTTGGTGCGCCTTGTAAATGTGGTGATGGAATTGTCCAGATTCTGCATCACCAGCGCGATCATCGTCCGCTCGCTCCAATGCCGCGCATTGATCATCCGCAGCGTGTCGCGCGGGTTCTTGCCGGCCTCTTGGAAGAACTGCTTCCAGCGCGGCACGTCGGTGCCCTGCGGGCCCGCGCCGTCGGTCATCAGCGTCTGCAACAGGCCCATAGCGTTGGAGCCCTTGCCGTAGCGAACCGGCTCGATATGAGTGTCCGACGTCGGGTGAATCGATGACGTGATCGCCACCCCGTGCGTCAGATCCAGGTCGGGGCTGACCTTGAATCGTCCTGCGCCGACAATGGATTCCGAGTTGGTCCGAGTCAGCACGCCCAGTTTGTCGGAAAGCTTCGGCAGCTTTCCGCGGTCACGCATCTTGAACAGCAGCTTCTGCGTGTTATATGTCCCGGCGGCCAACGTGAGATGGGAAGCCGTGAACGATTTCTTCTTCCTGCGCAGCCAGCGGCCTGTCACGACGGTGTCGACGCGCCACGTGCCATCGGGCAGCTGTTCGAACCCCGTCACCGTTCTCATCGGAAATACCTGCGCCCCCGCCCTTTCCGCGAGCCCCAGGTAGTTTTTTACCAAGGTGTTCTTGGCGCCGTAGCGGCAGCCCGTCATGCACGAGCCGCATTCGATACAGCCGGTCCGGTCGGGTCCCGCTCCGCCGAAGTACGGGTCGGCCACCGTCTTGCCCGGGGTCTTTTGCTGGTCCGGACCGAAGAACACACCAACGGGTGTCGGCACGAAGGTCTCGCCGACCCCCATCTCGTCGGCGACCTCCTTAACGACGCGATCAGCGTCGGTGAACGTCGGGTTGTTGACGACGCCCAGCATGCGCTGTGCCTGCTCATAGTGCGGCATCAACTCCGCACGCCAGTCGGTGATCTGGGACCACTGCCGGTCGGTGAAGAACGGCTCCGGCGGCACGTAGAGGGTATTGGCGTAGTTCAGCGAGCCCCCACCGACCCCCGCGCCGCCCAGGATCATCACATTGCGCAGCAGATGAATGCGCTGGATGCCGTACATGCCGAACTTCGGCGCCCACAGGAACTTGCGCAGGTTCCACGACGTTCGGGCGAATTCGTGGTCAGCGAAGCGGCGGCCGGCCTCGAGCACACCGACGCGGTAGCCCTTTTCCGTGAGCCGGAGGGCGGTGACGCTGCCGCCGAAACCCGAACCGATGATGAGGACGTCGAAGTCAGGCTCCATCCGGCAAGTATGACCTTGCCGGCGGGTAACGCTCCAGGTCGGGTCGGCGTTGTTCGTGTCGACTCCTCAGGAGTCGACCGTCAGGCCGACCTTCTGGAATTCCTTGAGGTCGCAGTAGCCGGCCTTCGCCATGGCTCGCCGCAGGCCGCCGACCAGATTCAACGACCCGAACGGGTCGTCAGACGGGCCGCCGAGCACCTGGCGCAGTGGTGGGCGTTCGCCGACCGCGACCTGAAGCAGTGCGCCGCGCGGCAGCGACGGGTGCGCGGCCGCAGCCGGCCAGAACCACCCGTCGCCCAGTGCCTCGGCCGAGGCCGCCAGCGGCGTGCCGAGCACCACGGCGTCGGCGCCACACGCGATGGCCTTGGCAAGGTCGCCGGAGGTGTGGATGTCTCCGTCGGCAAGCACATGCACGTAGCGTCCCCCTGTTTCGTCGAGGTATTCGCGCCGCGCCGCGGCGGCGTCGGCGATCGCGGTGGCCATCGGCACGCTGATGCCCAACACTGCGTCGCTGGTGGTGACGCCGCTGGTGGACCCGTAGCCGACGATGACACCTGCCGCGCCGGTGCGCATCAAGTGCAGCGCCGTGCGGTGGTCGATCACCCCGCCGGCCACCACGGGAACGTCAAGCTCGGCGATGAACGTCTTGAGGTTGAGGGGCTCGCCGTCGCGAGCGACGCGTTCGGCCGACACGATCGAGCCCTGGACCACCAGGAGGTCGATACCGGCCTGGACGAGCACCGGTGTCAGCGAGCGCGCGTTCTGCGGGCTGACCCGCACCGCGGTGATCACCCCCGCGTCGCGTATCCGCGCGATCGCGGCACTGAGCAGATCGCGATTCAGCGGCGCGGAGTGCAACTGTTGCAGCAGTCGGATCGCCGCCGATGGCTCGGGCTCCTTCTCCGCGGCTTCGATTACCTGGGCGATCTTCGCCTCGACGTCGGCGTGCCTGCCAATCAGGCCTTCTCCGTTGAGGATTCCCAGTCCGCCGAGCCGGCCCAACTCGATCGCGAACGCAGGCGATGCCAGCGCGTCGGTGGGGTGTGACACGACCGGGATCTCGAACCGGTACGCGTCGAGCTGCCAGGCCGTGGAAACGTCCTTAGACGACCGTGTGCGCCGTGACGGCACGATATTGATGTCGTCGAGTTCATAGGTCCGGCGGGCCGTTCGGCCCATGCCGATCTCGACCATGTCGCGCACTTTTTCTATCTCTCTTCACCCAAGCGGTTCATCGGAATGAAGTCTGCTCTAGCGCGCGTAATAGTTTGGGGCTTCGACAGTCATCGTGATGTCATGGGGATGGCTTTCCTTGAGCCCCGCCGCGGTGATGCGGACGAATTGGGCCCGTTGAAGGTCCTCGATGGTGGCCGACCCGGTGTAGCCCATCGCTGCGCGAAGGCCACCGCTGAGTTGGTGGATGACCGTGGCCAGCGGCCCGCGGAAGGGCACCCGACCCTCGATGCCTTCTGGCACCAGCTTGTCCTCGGACAGGGCATCGTCCTGGAAGTAGCGGTCCTTGGAGAACGACTTGTTCTCCCCGCGGCCGCGCATCGCCGCCAGCGATCCCATGCCGCGGTAGCTCTTGAACTGCTTGCCGTTGACAAAGATCAATTCACCGGGCGCCTCGGCGGTGCCGGCCAGCAGCGAGCCGAGCATCGCGGTGGACGCGCCCGCGGCCAGCGCCTTGGCGATGTCGCCGGAATACTGCAGTCCGCCGTCGGCCACCACTGGGACACCCGCGGGCGCACAGGCCGCGGCGGCTTCGAGGATCGCGGTGATCTGCGGCGCGCCGACTCCGGCGACCACGCGCGTGGTGCAGATTGAGCCGGGTCCCACGCCGACCTTGACGGCGTCGGCACCGGCGTCCACGAGCGCGGCCGCTCCGCTGCGCGTGGCGACGTTGCCCCCGATCACCTCGACGTTCTCGCCCGCCTCAGCCTTGAGCTTGCCCACCATCTCCAGCACCAGCCGGTTGTGGGCGTGGGCGGTGTCGACCACGACCACGTCGGCGCCGGCGTCCACGAGCGTCATCGCGCGGACCCAAGCGTCCACACCGGTGCCGACGGCCGCACCGACCAGCAATCGGCCGTCGCTGTCCTTGGTGGCCAGCGGATGCTGTTCCGTCTTGACGAAGTCCTTGACGGTGATGAGCCCGGTCAGCCGTCCGTGCCCGTCGACGATCGGCAACTTCTCGATCTTGTTGCGGCGCAAGAGTCCCAGCGCCGCATCGGCGGTGACGCCCTCGCGGGCGGTGATCAGCGGAGCCTTGGTCATCACCTCTCTCACACGCTTGGCTTGATCGACCTCGAAGCGCATGTCGCGGTTGGTGATGATGCCGACCAGCGAACCCGTCTCGTCGACTACGGGCAGGCCCGAGATCCGGAACCGGGCGCACATCGCGTCGACCTCGGCGAGTGTGTTGTCGGGTGAGCACGTCACGGGGTCGGTGACCATGCCGGCCTCCGAGCGCTTGACCATCTCGACCTGGCCGGCCTGCTCAGCGACGGACAGGTTGCGGTGCAACACGCCCATGCCGCCCGCCCGAGCCATCGCGATCGCCATCCTGGCCTCGGTGACGGTGTCCATCGCCGAGCTGACCAG
>JAFAWC010000585.1 GCA_019242135.1 Mycobacteriaceae bacterium
GACCCCCGCGGACTTCAGCAGCGTGCGTTGAATCTGAGCGAAACTGTGCATCGATGCCAGAGCGGCGCCGACCGCGGCGAGCACCCAATACCACTTCGCGGTGTAGAGGCTCTGCCAGGCCTTCGCCAATTGGTCCCACACCAGCACGATTTCGACGACGAGGACCACAGCGGCAATGCCGATGACCACCCATCGCAGCCACCAGTATTTGCTGCGTGCTTGGCCCTCCCCGCTGCGGGCGTCGCTGGCCGGCACGTCGTGCGACACGTGCTACAGGTTAACCGTGCAGGTACCGGCCTTCCGGTGACGCGCGCGCGAGGAAGAGAATTCCCCGCCGAACCGAAACCTGCAAGGCCGCGGTTACGCTACCGGCATGCCCGCGCCCGAAGATTCGGCCGTCCCTCCTCTGGTGCGCAAGGGCGCGGCCTGGTCATGGCGACTGCTGATGATCTTCGGGGTGGTGCTGGCGGTTCTGTGGGTCTTCAAGCACCTCGAGGTGATCTTCGTGCCGGTAGCGCTGGCGTTGATGCTCTCGGCGTTGCTGTTGCCGGGCGTGGACTGGCTGGACCGGCGCGGGGTGCCGCGCGGCGCCGCGGTGTTCCTGCTGCTGCTGCTCGGGCTGGCAGCCGTCGGGGGCATCCTGACCTTCGTCGTCAGCCAGTTCATCGACGGTCTGCCGGGTCTCGTCGACCAGGTCAAGCACAGCATCGACACCGCGACGGACTGGCTCATCAAGGGGCCGGCGCATCTCAACGAGAAGCAGATCGAAAATGCGGGCAAGTCGGCGGTCGAGGCGCTACGCAACAATCAGGAGAAGCTGACCACCGGCGCATTGTCGACCGCGAGCACCATCACAGAGATCATCACCGGCGCCTTCGTGGTGTTGTTCACGTTGATCTTCTTCCTGTACGGCGGCCGCAACATCTACGAGTTCGTCACCCGGATCTTCCCCGCCGACGTCCGGGAGAAGGTCCGCTCCGCGGGCAAGTCCGGCTTCACATCGCTGATCGGCTACGTGCGGGCGACGTTCCTGGTGGCGCTGGTGGACGCGATCGGCATCGGCACCGGCCTGGCCATCATGGGTGTGCCGCTGGCGTTGCCGCTGGCCTCGCTGGTGTTTCTCGGCGCGTTCATACCGCTGGTCGGTGCCGTGATCGCCGGTTTTTTGGCCGTGGTGGTGGCGCTGCTGTCCAAGGGGTTCATCTACGCGCTGATCACGTTGGGGCTGATCATCGCGGTGCAGCAGTTGGAGGGACACGTGCTGCAGCCCCTGGTCATGGGGCGCGCTGTGTCGATTCACCCGCTCGCCGTGGTCATCGGCATCTCCACCGGCGGGGTGCTGGCAGGCATCGTCGGCGCGCTGCTCGCCGTCCCCACGATCGCGTTCTTCAACAGCGCGGTGCGGGTGCTGATGGAAATCGACGTCGGCGAACCGCAGGAAAAGCCCAAACCCGGCGAGCCGGTGGGAATCACCGCCGAGCCCGATCATGTCGAGGATGGACCGGGCACAGCCGAGTAGGCGCTAAATGCGGCCTTCGCGCCGGAGCAGATCTTGTGCGCTGACCCCGCCACCGCGTCGGCGTTCCTCGTCTGGACGCGCGTCGGAGGTTTGCTGAGGCTTGGGCAGCTTCTCGGTCGACTCCGCATCGGGATTGGTGGGCCGCGCCCGTCTCGGGGTCTTGGCCGGCGCGGACGCAGTCGCCCGGCGCACCGGGATCGCGGTGGTGGTCTGATCTGCGTCGTCACCGGCGTGGGTATCGGGCCGGATTTCAGGCATTTTGCGGGTCGCCGCACCCGACGGCTGGGCCGGTGGCCCCGCCGGCGGTCGTTCTGGTGGTGGTTCTGCGGGCCGTTCGGCCGGTGTCGCGCCACGCAGCTCGCCGAGCCATGACTCGATCTCACGGTCCTCACGCGGCGGTGGCGCGGCCCGCTGGTTGCGCTGGGTCATCGCCGAGGCGTTGGTGATGACGGCCTTCGCGGCGTTTTTCGCGACGGCCGACAGCCGAGTGGTGGGCGGTTCGGCGTCCGCGGGCTGACCGGCGCCGGGCATCCTTGTCGTACCGGCGACCGACGGCGCCTTGGGTTGGGGTGGGCGGACGGGCCGCGCCACCGGGCGGCTGGCGCCTTCGACGGCCGGATGCGTCGGATCATGGGGGCGGCGCGGCACGGCCGGTGCGCCGGCGCCGACCAGCGCCGGTCCCGCGCCCGCGGCTGCCCCCGCCGGCTCCCGAACCGCGGGCCGCTTGCGCTCGTCGGGCAGGTGAATCTCGCCCAGCCCGATGCGGTTCTGCAGCCGCTTCATCCAGCGCGGCGCCCACCAGCAGTCGTCGCCGAGCAGTTTCATGATCGACGGCACCAGGAACATCCGCACCACCGTGGCGTCCAGCAGCAGTGCCGCGATCAGGCCGAACGCCAGGTATTTCATCATCACCAGGTCCGAGAACACGAACGCGCCCGCGACGACCACGAGGATCAGTGCCGCGGCAGTGATGATGCGGCCGGTGGTTGCGGTACCGATCCGGATCGCCTCGGTCGTCGACATGCCCCGCTCTCGGGCCTCGACCATCCGAGATACCAGGAACACTTCATAGTCGGTGGATAGGCCGTAGATCACCGCGATGATGAGCCCGATCACCGGCGCGGTCAGCGGTGTCGCGGTGAAGTTCAGCCACCGCGAGAAGTGCCCATCGACGAAGATCCACGTCAGGATGCCCAGCGTCGAACCCAGCGTGAGCGCGCTCATCACGGCCGCTTTGATCGGCAGCACCAGCGACCCGAATGCCAAAAACATCAGCAACGTGGTCGTGGTGATGAGGATCACGATCATCAGGGGCAGTTTGGCGAACAGGCTGTGGATGCTGTCCTGTTCGAGCGCCGGTGTGCCGCCCACCCATATCGTGACGTCCTTAGGCGTTTGAATCGATCGCAGCTGACTGATCTTGTCGGCCGCGTCGTTTCGGATCTGCAGCCCGTTTTCCAGGACCGTGACATTCGGATTCGTCTTCGTGCCCGGGTTTCCGTTCGAGTCGCTGGACACGTTGCGCTCGTCCCAGGAGGGGTTGGTGAAGCCAGTGAGCCGGCCGGCCTCGCTCTTGATCTCCTCCACCTGCGCTGGGTTGGCGTTCTGGATGACGAGGGTCAGCGTCTCGGTGCGATAGCCCGGGAAGGTCCTGTCGAAGTCCTCCTGCGCCTGGCGGACCGGGTTGTTGGGCGGTAGGTATTTCTCACTGATGCCGCCCAGGGACAACTGACCGAGCGGGACGATCAGCAAGATCATGATGACCAGAATCGGCGCCGCGAACAGGATCGGTCGCTTCGTGACGACGTTGATCAGCTTGCCCCAGAAGCCGTTCTCGACCTCCTCGCGCGTCTTGGTCTTCTGCAGCCGGTCGGCCAGCCAGTTCAGATACGCGTTGATCCACCGGACGTTGCGGAACAGTGGCACCCGCAGCAGCGTGCGCACGCCCAGCGCGTCGACGTGCCTGCCCAGCACCGCCAGGCAGGCGGGCAGGACGGTGATCGACAAGACCGCCGAGAGCATGACCGACGCGATGCCCGCGTATGTCAACGACTTCAAAAATCCCTGCGGAAACAGCAACAGGCCGGCGAGCGAGGCGACGATCAGCACCGCCGAGAAGGTCACGGTGCGCCCGGCCGTCATCATCGTGCGGCGCACGGCCGTCTCGGTGTCGTAGCCCTCGGCTATCTCTTCGCGGAACCGGCTGACCACAAACAGGCCATAGTCGATCGCGATGCCCAGCCCGATCAGCGTCACGACGGGCTGGGCGAAGTAGTGGACCGGGCCGTTGATCGCCGCGATCAGCCGCATGATGCCCAGTGCTCCGGCAATGGACAGGCCGCCGACCATCACCGGCAAGCTGGCCGCCACGACCCCGCCGAACACGAAGAACAGCACGACTGCGACCAGCGGCAGGGCCAGCACTTCGGCCCGTTGCTGGTCTTCGGCGATCGTTCCGGTCAGTTCGTTGGCCAGTGGCTGCAGCCCGGCAAGCTCGATGTTGCCGCCGTTGAGTTGCTTGAGATCAGCCTCGATGGCCTTGTAGTTGTTGAGAATCGTGTCGTCGTTGTCACCCTTGAGGCTGATGTTGACGAAGGTGCGGCTCTTGTCCTTGGTGGCGGTGCCCCTGACATAGGCGTTCTCCTGGGCGGCTCGCATGGCGTCGGGGTTAGACGAGGTGATCGCGCGCAGATAACCCGCCCAGTCCAGTACCTGGGCGGGGTGATCGGCCTTGAACTTGTTGAGCTCGTCGGCGACCTTCTTCGACCAATCCGGGTCGTCGACCGTCTTACCTTGCGGCGCGTCGAAGATCGCCACGATGTGTCCCCGACGGTCCCGGCCGTAGACCTGGTCGGCCAGCACGGAGGCCCGCACGGACTGGCTGCCGTCGTCGTAGAAACCGCTCTGCGTGACGTGCTTGCCCAGGCTCATCCCGAAGAAGCCGCCGATTAGGCACAACCCGACCATCACCCCGATCACGATGAACCGGTAGCGGTAGACCGTTCGACCCCACCAGGCGAACACGTAAGCTCCTTAAACCTCTCTGGATAACCGCGCCGTTGGCCGTCTACGTTCGTTGACGTCCATCAACACCCTGGCCACCAACACCGTCGTCAAACACGTGCGGTCAACAGCGACGACAGCGGCCGGAACGGCTGCAGCCACGCCCCTTGCTCGGGCAGCGAATCCAGGCCCACCCGCGGCAGGGGTTCCCGGAAAACGCCAGGAATATCTTCCAAGTCGACGAAGTCCAAGCTATCCGAGGCTAGCGCCCAGCTCACATGTTCACGAAATCCCAGGACCTGGACGGGCACGCCCGAGCGGGCGATGTGCTCGAGCGGCTGCCGGAACGCCTGCCCGTCGGCGGACGCCACCAGCACGCCGGCCAACCCCTCGCGGTGCCGCAGCGTGATGTGGTT
Organism: Mycobacteriaceae bacterium; assembly: GCA_019242135.1. Lineage (GTDB taxonomy): Bacteria > Actinomycetota > Actinomycetes > Mycobacteriales > Mycobacteriaceae > Mycobacterium. Next base: position 4,939 of record JAFAWC010000585.1, read on the forward strand.
CAGCATGTCGGTGTCGACGTCGCTGTCATCGTCGATCTTCGGCTTGGCGAAGACCGCGAACCCCACGTTGCGCAACGCCTCCACCCAGGGCCGAACCACGTCGGCGCTGCCGGCGGCGATGTTGGTGAACACCGTCGCCTCGGGCTCAAGGGACACATCGGTGCGTCCGGAGGCCAGCTGGGCGGTGCGCGCCAGCAGCCAACGCCCCAGGGCGTCGAACCGGGGACGGTGTGCGGCCGTTGGACGACCGCCGAGGATCGACCCGAGACCCATGTCGAGGTTGGGGGCGTCCCACACCAGCAGCACGCGGCGGGATGCCGGCGGGGCCTGGGGCTCGGCAGGTCCGCTGCTCCTTACGTCCGCGGTGCTGGAATCGCTCCTCGCGTCCGCGGTGCTGGAATTGCTCCTTGCGTCCGCGGTGCTGGAATTGCTCCTCGCGTCCGCGGAAACGGGTGCTTCGGCTATCTCTTCTGTGACGCTCAAGTTCCGTGCCTCCTCGCGCCCGAAGAATCTGTGTGCTTCTCCCAGAGCAGCTCGGCGATGGCGCTTCCGGCCTGGTGCGCCTTTATCTCGTACTTCGTGGCCGGCCGGCGCACCAAGATGGGCAGCGCGGCGTCGGGGAACACGCGGCGCAACCGGGGTTCGGCATCTCCGATGGCCGCGGTCTGCTCGGCGTACCCCGCGTGATCCGTGGCGACGTGCAGGACCCCCCCGGTTTTCAGCCGGTCGGCGACCAGTTCCACGGAGCCGGGATGCAGGAGCCTGCGCTTGTGGTGTCGCGACTTGGGCCACGGATCGGGGAAGAACACCCGAACCCCGGTCAGCGACTCGCTGCCGAACATGTGCTCGAGCACGTCGAGCCCGTCGCCGCGGATCAGCCGGATGTTCGGGATCTGCTCGCGGTCGATCGCGCCGAGCAGCTGTGCCAGACCACGCTTGTACACCTCGACGGCGACCACGTCGATATGCGGCTCATCCATCGCCAATGCCACGGTGGATACACCTGTGCCACAACCGATCTCGAGAACGACGGGCGCGGACCGGCCGAACCACTCAGCGGTGTCGACGGGTCTCGCTGGGTGCGGCCCGGTGAGCGTCACGTCGGCGCCGAGTTGCGGCCAGAGGCGGCCCCAGGTCTGTTGCTGCGCGTCGGTGAGTGCCGCGCGCCGGGAACGAAAACTTGTCACTCGACGATGCAGATGCGGCGGTGCCTGCCGGCCGGCGAGCCCGTCACGCTGCGTCTGCATCCGTCAATGGTGGCCCATGAAGTTAAGCCCTCTCCTTATGTGGTGCAGATTGATACCCAACAGTTGCCTTTGACTGGTATGAGCGATGGACGGCTCGCCTGGCAGGGACGGTCGGTGTGGTGAAAGGTGCGGGGATGGGATGGGTGCGGTGACCAACGATCCGGCCGCGGTCGACGCCCTGGTGACGGCGTTGCACCCCGGTGTCCAGACGAGCGCGGTCGCGCAGACGCGCGACGTCGTCCTGGTGACCGGCGCGTGGCTCGCAGGTTCGACCGCGGTTATCCAGGCATTGAGTGAGCGGCTGCCGGACCGAACCTTCGTCGATGCGGCCGAGCTGGCCGACGACGAGGCACCGGCCGCGGTGGTTTACGTGGGCTCGGCCGTCTCGTCGCTGACCGAGTCCGACTGCGCACTTCTGGACGCGGCGGCCGCCAACACCGACCTGGTGGTCGGCGCGGTCAGCAAGATCGACGCTCACCCGGGCTGGCGCGGGGTGCTGTCGGCGAATCGGGCGGCCGTCACCGGCCACGATGCGAGGTACGCCGACATGGTCTGGGTCGGTGTAGCCGCGGCCCCGGAAGTCGGCGGGGCCCAGGTGGACGAGCTCGTCGATGCGCTTGAAGCGGGCATGGCGGATGGCCAGCTGCCCCGACGGAACCGGTTGCGGGCCTGGCACACCGGCCTCTCTCAGGCACTTCGCCGCCACGAGGAGTCGGCGGCCGGCGTAGGCCGGGAAACCCGGATGGCGGCGTTGCGCCAGGAGCGGGCCGAGATCCTCGCGCAGCGGCGACTGGCGCGCTCGGAGCGAGCCGCCGCATTGCACGACCGGATCGAGCGCACGACCGGGCAGCTCACCGATTTTGCCCGCAACCGGTGCGCATCGGTGCGCAGCGAGCTGGCCGAAGACGCCGCGACGATGCGGACGCGGCGCCGGCTACCGGAGTTCGAGAAGTACGTGGAGCGCCGCGTCGGCGAGGTCATCGGCGAGGTCCATGCGGGGGTCGGCCTGCAACTCGGTGACGTGGCGGCCGAGTCGGGGTTGACCCCGCCGTCGGGCGGTGCGCGGCCATCGCCGCGGCCGTCGCCGCCGTTGCCGACGACGGGTCGGCCTAGCCGGCTGACGATGCTCGGTGTGGCCGGTGTCGGGGTCGTTGTGGGCCTGGTTGTCGCGGTCGCGCTGAGCCGGTTCGCCGGCCACCTCGCCCTTGCCTACATCGCGGCGGGCGCCGTCGGTGGCGTCGCGCTCGGGCTTCTCGGCGCGTGGTGGGTCGTCCGGCTGCGCCGGGCGTCGCGGGACCGGGTGAAGCTGGCCCGTTGGGTCGACGACGTCATCGCTGACCTGGGCACCGTCGTCGAACAGCACGTCGCCA
>JAFAWC010000706.1 GCA_019242135.1 Mycobacteriaceae bacterium
TGAACCGGGCGAAGTCGGTGTCCGCGGAGTACAAAGTGAGCCCTTGCTCGATGGCCAGCGCTGCCAGCATCGCGTCGGGCACAAGGTTTCCCGCAACGTCATAGGCGGCGATCAGGTGCCGAAGGATCCCGCGGTGTTCAGTGCCGGGCTCTGGTACCCATGCCACTAGTGCGGCGAGCCAGTCATTAACTCGTTCGAACGCCACCGTTGCAGACAGCGGCCGTTCGAACGACCGTGGATGCGTCACGATCCGCAGGAAGGCCGCCAAGCTCTGCGTTCCACCGCGGCCGCGACGTCGTCGGCCAAGGTCACGTGGTGCGCACGAACCCACCGTAGAACATCGTGATGCGCAGCTCCTAGCATCGTGATGCTCCCCCAGTGCTCGGGCGCGAAACCGGCCATCACCGCGAGCCGGCCGAAGTAGGGTCGCGTCTGATAGGCGCACTCAACGCAAAGGAGGCCGTGGTGGAACCGCAAGCCGCCCATCAGCGCGCTCAGGATGCGTTCGCTGGCGTGTTGGACAACGTCACGCCGGACCAGCTCGGGGAACCGACACCCTGCTCGCAGTGGACGATCCGTGATCTCATCATGCACGTCGTCAGCGGCAACAACATCGTCGTCCGGCGCGCACGGGTGACTGGTGAATCCTCATCGGAAACGGTGGATCCCATTCAGGCGTACCGGGTTTCCGCGGCCGATGCGGTCGCCGGGTTCGCGACGCCTGACGCGATGAGCGCAACCTATGACCTGGGATTCGGTCAGATCCCGGGGAGCGTGTTCATCGGCATGCGAACGACCGATGTGCTGACTCACGCCTGGGATCTCGCCACCGCCACGGGCCAATCCACCGACCTCGACCCGGAGGTGGCGACCGAAATGCTGGCCGTTGCGCGTGAACGGGTGCAGCCGGGGTTTCGTGGCCCGGGCAGGCCCTTCGGCGAGGAGCAGCCATGCTCCCCGGAGCGGCCGCCGGCCGACCGGCTCGCCGCGTTTCTCGGTCGCAGTGCTGACCGCCCAACGTCTGGGCAGTGATCCCCCCGGCGTCGCTTCGCGTTAGCGGTTGACGAACCGTACGACGGCGTCGGTGAACGCGTCGTTGTCGTCGCCGGCGGCGGTGTGGCCGGCATCGGACAGTTCGACGAACTCGGCGCTGGGCACCTTGTCGAGGAAGTCCTTGACGCCGTCGACGCTGACGACGTCGGAAAGCTTTCCGCGGATTAGCAGGATGGGGATCCGCAGGCCGCTCGCCGCACTCTCGAGTTTCTCGACGCGCAGCTGCGGGTCGTCCTCGGGTTTGGTCATCAACTTCGGATCCCAGTGCCAGTACCAGCGGCCGTTGCGGTGACGCAGGTTTTTTCGCAACCCCTCCGGGCTGCGCGGCCGGGTCCGATGTGGCAGATATGCCGCCACGGCGTCTGCGGCCTGCTCCAGGGAGTCGAAGCCGTGGATGTGGTTGAACATGAAGTCGCGGATCCGCGCGCTGCCTGTTTTGTCGTAGCGCGGCACCACGTCGACGAGGACGAGCTTGGTGACGCTCTCCGGACCCGCGATGTCGGCCACCAGGATCGCGGTGAGGCCGCCCATGCTGGCTCCGATCAACACCACCGGCCGGTCGATCTCGTCGATGACGCGCAGGACGTCGCCGCACAGCGTCTCCAGCGCATAGTCTGCGCCGGGCGCGCGGTCGCTGTCGCCGTGGCCGCGCGAATCCAGCGCGACCACGTGGAAACCCTGATCGCCGAGAACTTGGCCGGTGTTCTTCCACGAGAACCGGTTCTGGCCGCCGCCGTGCAGCATGAGAATCGATGGCCGACCATCTGCGACGCGGACGCCTCGGTTCCATTCATCGGCGACGAGTGCCACCTCACCCACGCCGCGATATGTCACCGTCGTGGGTGCGCTGCTCATCCGGCTCACGGTAGCCGACCTGAGATTGGCGTTTTCACCCGCGTGCCCGTCCTACAATCGGCGGTCGTGCCCCCGCGGATACGACTAGCCGCCGACGAACATGCCGACATCATCGACGCCGCCTACGCGTGCCTGTCGTCACCGCACGAGGGACCGGTGTCGGTGGCGGCGATTCTGGACGCCGCCGGACTGTCGACCCGTGCCTTTTATCGCCATTTCGCCTCGAAGGACGAATTGTTCTTGGCGATGCTCAAAAGAGACAGCGACGTGGTCGCCCGCCGACTCGAACGCCTCGCGCAGGCCACCCCGGGCGGCCCGGCCGCGCAGTTGAGAGCCTGGATCGACTACTTCGTCGGCCTGGCGTATGACCCGCGGCGGCGCGCGTACATCGTGGTGCTGGATTCCGATGAAGTGCGGAGGGCCAAGGGCTATCGCGACGCCAGCGTGTGTCTCCGCGCTGACCGCGAGCGGATCCTTGCCGACATCCTTCGACGCGGACGCGACGACGGCTCGTTCCCGCTCGCCGAGCCTGAGCGCGACGCCGCGGCAATCCACGCTCTGGTGGACCGCGCCTTCGCGGCGCCCCTGCAGGGCGTGGGCCTCGACCAGGACCTGCTTGTCGGATACGTCATGGACTTTGCTCTGCGTGCCCTGGGCTCGACGCGCCTGCGATAGCTCGCTCGCGCCGAGAAGCAAAGGCCCGGAGGCGACGCTGCCTCGCCCGGCCGAGGCGCATGGGTGATCAGTTTTCACCGCGGTGCCAGTCAGCATGGAGAGCACACACCCCAGCCGTGAGGAGAAACAATGCCGTCCATCACGCCCTGCCTCTGGTTCGACGACGATCTCGAAGAGGCCGCGAGCTTCTACACCTCGGTGTTTCCGAACTCGAAGGTCGAGGATATGAACCGCTATACAGAAGCCGGGCCGGGAACTCCGGGAGAAGTGGTGTCGGGCAGCTTCATGCTGGACGGCACCCGGTTCGTCGGAATCAACGGCGGACCGCAGTTCCCGTTCACCGAGGCGGTGTCGTTCATGGTGAACTGTAAGGACCAGGACGAGGTCGATTACTACTGGGACCGGCTGCTCGCGGGCGGCCGGGAGTCCCAGTGCGGCTGGCTCAAAGACCGGTTCGGCGTCAGCTGGCAGATCGTGCCCGACCGTCTCTTCGAGCTGATCAACGATCCCGATCCTGCCCGTGCGGCCGCCGCCACGAAGGCCATGCTGGGCATGCACAAGATCGTCATCGCCGACCTCGAGGCGGCCGCCGCCCGAGTCGGGCAGCGCTGACCGCCACGGCTTGTGCGACTGGCACGTCGGCGAGCGATCGCCCAGCAGGGCCTGCAGATGCGCAGCCCCCGCGCAGACGCCGACAAGCCAGTGACACCGCGACCACCAACCGCTGCGTTGGCGCCCGTCCTCGTCGTTCTCGTTGTCCTCGGCGCTGACGTGTCGGTCCACCTGGAAGCCAGGGCGCACGCTAAACGTGGTGTCACCGTGAGCTTTTCGAGCAACTTCTTCGCGGCCAACACTCCCGAGGCCTGGCTCGTCGGCTGCCTGCTGCTGTGGGTCGGGTTCTTCCCGCTCTACCTCGCCAGCCGCAGCCGCACCCTCTGACCCCCTGACCCGACGTGCCGAAGCCAGAACCGCTCGGCCGGCTCACCGCCCCGCTAGGCTGCCGCCATGAGCCAGCCGGGGTGGGTCGAAGTCGACGCGCCGTCCGTGACGCTGCGCGCCCTGCTGTGGAAGCCGCGCCGAGATTCCAAAGATGCGCCGATCGCGGTGTGCCTGCATGGGTTTCCGGACACCGCCCACGGCTGGCGGCTGATCGCGCCGAAGCTTGCGTCGGCGGGCTGGCGGGTGGTCGCGCCGTTCATGCGCGGCTATGCGCCGTCCACCATCCCGTCGGACGGCAGCTACCACGTCGGCGCGTTGATGGACGATGCGCTTCGTGTGCTGACCGCTGTCGGACCGACCGGGCGTGACGTGGTCATCGGCCATGACTGGGGTGCGATCGCTGGCGCCGGGTTGGCCGCGATGCCGGCAAACCCGTTCACCAGGGCGGTCATCATGTCGGTTCCGCCGGCGGCGTCGTTCCGGCCGCTCGGCCAGGTACCTGAGGCGGGTCGCCTGGCCAGGCAGCTTCCCCGCCAGCTCATCCGGAGCTGGTACATCGCCTACTTCCAGTTGCCGCTGCTACCGGAACGCTCCGCATCCTGGGTGCCGCGGCGACTGTGGCGGCACTGGTCGCCGGGCTATGACGCGGAGGAAGATCTCCGGCATGTCGACGCCGCGATCGGCACGCCGGAAAGTTGGCGTGCGGCGTTGGGCCCCTACCGCGCCACCATTCGCAACACCCGCCCGCCGGCGCAATACGCCGAGCTGCACCGGCATTGGCTGTCGGCGCCGATACTGCCCACCTTGTACCTGCACGGCAACGACGACGGGTGCGCGACGGCCGAATACACCGAATGGGTTCAGCCCGCTCTGCCGCCCGACAGCCAGCTGCACCGGATCGACCACGCGGGCCACTTCCTCCAGCTGGAGCAGCCCGACGTGGTCGCCAACCACATCGTCGACTTCATCGGCCGCGGTTAGCTGTTCTTCAAGCCGGGATGCTGGCGCACCAGGAACGGCAATATCAGGTCGCGGGGCGCTAACCGATATAACAGCCCGGCGGCCCGGTTCACGCCGCCGGGAACCACGACGCCTTTGCCCGCGGCCACGCCCTCGATTCCGGCCAGCGCAACCTCTTCAGCGGTCTTCCACATCACCTGGGGAAGCGCGGCTTCGGCGTCTTCGTCGCTGATGCCGGCGGTCTCGCCGAATCCCGTCTTCACCGGGCCGGGGCACAGCGCGGTCGCGGTGACGCCGCTGCCGCGCAGCTCAGCACGAAGCGCTTCGGTGTAGGACAGCACGAACGCCTTCGCGGCGCCGTAGGACGCCTGTCCCGGTACCGGCCCGAACGCGCCGACCGACGCGACGTTCAGCACGGCGCCCCGGCCTCGCTCGACCATGCCGGGCAGGAACCTGCAGCACAGGTCGACGACGGCGGCGACGTCCACCTCGACTAGGTTGAGTTCGCGGTCGACAACGGATTTCGCGACCGGGCCCACCGTGGACAAGCCGGCGTTGTTGACCAAAATGTCGACGGTCACGCCGTGAGCCGCGACGCGGTCTGGCAGTGCCGCACGGTCGATGCGCTGTGACAGGTCCGCGGGCATCGGATGTGCCCGCTCACCGAGTTCTTGGGCGAGTCCCTCCAGAATGTCCGCACGGCGCGCGACCAGCACCAGCCGGTGGCCGCGGCGTGCCAGTTCCCGCGCGACGGCTTCACCGATTCCCGACGACGCGCCGGTGATCAGCGCGGCGCGGTCGTCCGCCGGTGCTGGAAGAGTCATCCGTATGACCCTAGCGCGGATGTCCCTGCCGCCGAGAGGGCCGGTGCCCCGGGCGCTGACCGCCGCCGACGCGCAGGTCTACTGGATGTCCGCCAAGATCCCCAACGACCAGTTTCTGCTCTACGTCTTCGACGGCGAACCCGACGATCTTCAGGGGGCGGTGGCCGAGGTCGTGCGGCGCGCCCGCCGCTGCCCCGACCTTGGGCTGCGCGTCGAGGACTCGTCGCTACTGACCTATCCGAGGTGGGCGGCGCGCGAGGTCGGCACCGACCAGATCGCCGTGCACGGCCCTGCGCCGGGTTGGGCGCAGTGTCTGGATGCGGTGGCCCGGCTCGCGGCCGATCAGCTCGACCTGCGGCGCGGGGCCTGGCGGCTGCACATCTTCACGCCGGTGCCCGGCGTGGCGGGTGCCCCCGGGCCGTCAACCGTCGGCGTCATCCAGATGGGCCACGCGCTCGGTGACGGCATGCGATCCTCAGCGCTTGCGGCGGCGCTGTTCGGCCGGACGGTGAATGTGCCTGGCTTTCAACGTAGTCGGCGCGGGTCGCTGATCATGCGCGGTGTCGCCGCGGCACGGGCCCACCGACAGCTCGAGAACGATACCGCCGCCGGGCTCGTCCCGCCGCCGGCGCCGCCTCGGCCGGCGCTGAGCATCAACAGCCGGCCGGGCAGCGTACGGATCATCCGCACCCTGCTGCGGCGCCGCGCCGAGTTGGCCGGCCCGACGGTGACTGTTGCGGTGCTGGCGGCGATCTCGGCCGCGCTGGCTGGGTACCTCGGTGCTCGCGGCGAGGACACGTCGGCGCTCGGCGCCGAGGTACCGATGGCGAAAAACCGTGTGCGCCGGGCCAATAACCACTTCGGCAACGTGGGGATCGGGCTGTATCCGGAGCTTGGCTTCCAGCAGCGCACCGCGCGGATCGCTGCCGACCTGGGTGAGCGTCGGCGCCGGGCCGGCCACCCGGCCTTCGAGGCGGCCGATCGTTCGCTGGCCGCGGTGCCCGCGCCGCTGTTGCGCTGGGGTGTGCGGCAATTCGACGCCGACGCGCGCTCACCGGTGGTCACCGGCAACACGGTGGTCTCCAGCGTCGACCGTGGGGCGCCGGATTTGACCTTCGGTGGCCGGGGTGTCGTGCTGACCGCCGGCTATCCGGCACTGTCTCCGATGATGGGACTCACGCACGGCGTGCACGGCATCGGCGGAACGATCGCGATCAGCGTGCATGCGGCGCACTCCGCGGTCCACGACGTCGACGAGTACGTCGACCGGCTCGATACGGCGCTACGCGAGCCGCTCCGCGACCGGTAACGGACGGGGGATCAGCGTCCCCGAGCCGGCAGATGCTGAGCCAGCGTTGCGGTGCCGGGCCCGCTCAGATCGTCGAGTGCGGCGCGGCGGCCGGCCATCGTCAACAGAAGCGCCTCGCCGCCGCCGCGAGCCATGGGACCCCTGCCATGCGACCAGTCAAGGTCGTCAGCGACCAACCGGACACCGCGCGCTCGCCACGCGCCGCGGATCGTCGGTGCGTACAGAGCGAAATCCAGCGCAGCGCGCAGCCGCTCGGCTGGGATGTGGCGCGGCATACCTAGCTTCCGCCGGATATCTTGCTGGTGAATCATGTTGTCGGTCAAGGCGATTCTGCCACCGAAGCCTGCGGTGAGTCCGCGCGGCTGCAGGTGGCGACCGACCATCGCCCGCAACTGGTCCGGTGTGCGATCCGCCAGCTCGGTGACCCCGAGTTCGTTGATCCGGTCGACATCGAAACGGCCTTTGATGAACTGACGCACCAGGGCGGCGCGGCCCAGCTCGTCGTAACCGAAAGCGTGGGCGACGACGTCACGAACCCGCCAGCGTTCGCACAGTGTCGGTGCCTGCCACTGGTCATCGGAGAGCTCGTCGAGCAGAGCGGCGAAGTCTTCGCGCTCTGCGCGGGCCATCTCCAGCGCGCCCATGCTCAGCTGCCTCCGCGAAGCCCGCCGGAGCCGGCACCGGTGATTGCACTCTTCATGACTCGCTTCTACCACTTCGGCATGAACACTGGCCGCGGCGCTGGAACACGTTCTACCGTCTGCTTCATGGGATTTCTGAAGCCCGATCTTCCCGTGGTCGACTTCGCCGAGTGGAGCAAGGGCACCCGCGCCGAGAAGATCCGCCCGATGGCCCGGCACTGGGCTGAGGTCGGTTTCGGCACGCCGGTGGTGTTGCACCTGTTCTACGTGGTCAAAATCCTGCTCTACATCCTGGGCGGCTGGCTGTTCGCGCTGGCCACCAAGGGCATCGACGGGTTTGCCAACGTCGGCGCCTGGTGGTCGGAGCCGATCGTGTTCGAGAAGGTCGTGCTGTACACGATGTTGTTCGAGGTGGTGGGACTGGGCTGCGGGTTCGGGCCGCTGAACAACCGGTTTTTCCCGCCGATGGGCTCGATTCTGTACTGGTTGCGCCCGGGCACGATCCGGCTGCCACCGTGGCCGACGCGGGTGCCGTTGACCAAGGGCACCGCCCGCACGCCGGCAGACGCGCTGCTCTACGCGGCGCTGCTGGTGATGCTGGTGTGGGCGTTGGTGTCTGATGGGACCGGTCCGATCCCGGCGCTGCACACCACGGTGGGGCTGCTGCCGATGTGGCAGATCTGGGCCGTCCTCGGCGTGCTTGCGGTGCTCGGCCTGCGCGACAAGGTCATCTTTCTGGCGGCGCGCGGCGAGGTCTACGCGACACTGACGGTCACGTTCCTGTTCGGCGGTGTCGACATGATCGTCGGCGCCAAGGTGGTGTTTCTGGTGATCTGGATGGGTGCCGCGACCTCCAAGCTCAACAAGCACTTCCCGTTCGTGGTGTCGACGATGATGTCGAACAGCCCGGTGTTTCGCCCGCGGTGGATCAAACGCCGTTTCTTCGAGCGCTTTCCTGATGACTTGCGCCCGGGCCGGCTCTCGCGGTTCGTCGCCCACGGCGGCACCGCGGTGGAGATGTTGGTTCCGCTGGTGCTTTTCTTCAGCAGGGGCGGCTGGCCCACCGCGGTGGCGGCGTTCGTGATGGTGTGTTTCCACCTGATGATCCTGACCGCGATCCCGATGGGCGTGCCGCTGGAGTGGAACGTGTTCATGATCTTCGGCGTGTTCTCTCTATTCGTCGCGCACGCGCACCTCGGTCTTCCGAATCTGGAAAACCCTGTGCCGGTGGCGATTCTGTTTGTCGTGATCGCGGGCGTGGTGATCGTCGGAAATCTGTTCCCGCGCAAGGTCTCGTTCCTGCCCGGCATGCGGTACTACGCCGGCAACTGGGACACCACGCTGTGGTGCGTCAAACCGTCGGCCGAGCAGAAAATTGCTCAGGGCGTCGTGGCGATAGCGAGCATGCCGCAGGCTCAGCTTGAGCGGTTCTACGGCAGCAAGGAGGCGGCACAGATCCCGGTCTACATGGGATATGCCTTCCGCGCCTTCAACACCCACGGCAAGGCGTTGTTCACGCTGGCGCACCGCGCGATGGCGGGTCAGGACGAGGACGGCTACACGATCACCGACGGCGAACGGATCTGCAGCACCGCGATCGGCTGGAATTTCGGTGACGGCCACCTGCACAACGAGCAACTCATCGAAGCCATGCATCAGCGTTGCCACTTCGAACCCGGCGAGGTCCGGGTCGTGCTGCTGGATGCGCAGCCGATCCAAACGCAGACCCAGCAGTACCGGCTCGTCGACGCGGTGACAGGCGAATTCGAACGCGGCTATGTGCGCGTCGCCGACATGGTGACGCGCCAGCCGTGGGATGACGACCTTCCGGTGCACGTGTGCGGGGGAAGGCGGGGTGAGGTCGGCTCCGGCATGTGAGATGAATGTGAGATGAAACGGTCCGGTGCGCCGCGACAGGCACGGCTGTCCCGCTGACGAGCTGGTGCCCTTCTACTCCCCGAATGCGGTGCGCCGCTGCGGAACCCACGTTTGCCGACCGGTCAGAAATTGCCACCAGCCCAGGACCGCTCCGGTGTGCAGCAGCGGTATGAAGGTGACCGGCTCGACGAGGGCCGCAAGCAGTGCGGTGCCGAGATGGGTGTTGGCCCGGGCGCCGGTCCACCGCCGGTACAGCTGGATCGTCCACACGTAGGCGAGCATGTCGATGGTCAGCTTGGCCACCACGATCGCGCCGACGGGCACCAACACCGCGACGTTGCCGGTGATCACCAGGGCGATCAGCACGACGAACGCGCTAAGCCCGTAGATGGGTTGCACGGTGTCGACGGCCTTCACCGGCAGCATCGCCAGGCCGAGCGCGCCGTAGCGCGGGTTGCCCGTCATGTCGCGATTCCAGTACTGGGTCTGCAGGAAGCCGCCGAACCACCGGCGCCGCTGACGCAGGAAGTCTGCGATCGTGCCGGGCGCGTCGGTCTGCGCGAGGGCATGCCCGATGATCTGCACGCGCCAGCCGAGACGGTCCTCGCGGCTGCGGCGCTGCATGCGGTGGATGAGCTCGTAGTCCTCGACCAGGCAGTCGGTGTCGAACCCGCCGACCGCAAGCACCGCATCTCGCCGAAACCCCGCGAATGCACCCGAGATCAGCAGCAGGCTGTTTACCCGCATCCAGGCGTACCGGGCGAGGAAGTTGCGCAAATACTCGTAGGTCTGGAACCACTGAAGCGTCCGGTTGCCGATGGTGCGACCGCACACCGGGGTCAGCACTCCGCCGGCGACCACGAGTTCCGGGTCTGCCGCGAAAGCGCCGCGGATGGCCGAGATCGCACCGGGTGCCGGCAAGGTGTCGGCATCCATCGTGATCACCACCTCGGTGTCCACCGCCAGCAGGGCGGCATTGAGCGCGGCGGCCTTGCCGCGGTGGGGTAGTCGCAAAAGCCGCAGCGCGGGATAACGGTCGCCGAACTCGGCTTGCAGCACGGCGCCGGTGTCGTCGCCCGATCCGTCGTCGGCGACGACGATCGCCTCGGGCGGGTCGCTTTGGGCCAGCAGTGCGCGCAGCGTCGCCGGCAGCACCGTGGCCTCGTCGTACGCGGCGATGAGGACTCCGAGGGTCGGTGCGGGGCCGCCCGCCCGCGCCGGCGTCGTTTCGGGCCGGCGCAGCGGTACGGTCTGCCACAGCACGAAACTCAGTAAAACCGTGTCGTAGGCGATGTAGCCGATGCCGATCGACCACATCCCGGCGCCGACCCGAAGAAACACCTGCGCGAACAGCGCGATCCACACCCCGATGACCGCAACGTGAATCACCCAGCCAGAAAGCGCTGCACCGCGGCGCGTGAGCCGCGGGGAGTTCACCGCGAAAGCGCGTTCCAGTGTGGTCACGTCCCTCCAGCCTGACAGATGCGACTGTGACACGCCTGTGGTCACGGCCCGGTTCATTCGCCGACGTCGGTCTGGACGGCGGAGTTCAAAAGCCGACCCGGACGCAGCCGACGCAGCGCTCTGGTCAACAATCGACACACGTCAACTTTCGACAGGATTCGATAGGAGAAGCTCATGGCTGAAGCGGTCATCGTCGAGGCGATCCGGTCGCCCGTCGGCAAGCGCAACGGCGGCCTGTCCGGGGTGCACCCGGGCGAGCTGTCCGCGCAGGTACTCAACGGCCTCGTCGGGCGCGCCGGCATTGACCCCGCGATCATCGACGACGTCATCTGGGGCTGCGTGATGCAGGCCGGCGAGCAGGCACTCGACATCGGCCGCACCGCGGTGCTGGCGGCAGGGTGGCCGGAGAGCGTCACGGGTGTGACCGTCGACCGCCAGTGCGGGTCGAGTCAGCAGTCCATCCACTTCGCCGCGGCCGGTGTGGTGGCGGGACACTACGACGTGGTGGTCGCGGGCGGGGTGGAGTCGATGTCACGCACGCCGATGGGCGCGTCGCTGGCGGCCGGCGGCAACCCGTACCCGGATGCATTTCGCAGCCGCTACAGCCAGACCCCGAACCAGGGGATCGGCGCGGAGATGATTGCCGAGCAGTGGGGCTTCGACCGCAAGGCGCTCGACGAGTTCTCGCTCGGCTCCCACGAGAAGGCTGCCGCCGCGCAGGATTCGGGTGCGTTCGACGACCAGATCGTGGCCATCAAAGATCAGGACGGCAATCCCGTGCTCAAAGACGAAGGCATCCGGCGCGGCACCACGATCGAGAAGATGGGGGAGCTCAAGCCGGCCTTCAAAGAGGGCGGCGTGATCCACGCCGGCAACTCGTCGCAGATCTCCGACGGGTCGGCCGCACTGCTGTTTATGTCCGACCAGAAGGCAAAGTCGTTGGGTCTCAAGCCGATCGCGAAAGTTCACACCGCCACACTTGCCGGTGCCGACCCGGTGATCATGCTGACCGCACCCATCCCGGCGACCCGGAAGGCGCTGAAGAAGTCGGGCCTGCGGTGCGACGACATCGGGGTGTTCGAGGTCAACGAGGCGTTCGCGCCCGTGCCGATGGCGTGGCTGGCCGACATCGGCGCCGACGAGAAAAAGCTGAACCCCAACGGCGGTGCCATCGCGATCGGTCATCCGCTGGGCGGGTCGGGCGCGCGCATCATGACGACGATGCTCTACCACATGCGCGACAAGGGCATTCGCTACGGCCTGCAGACGATGTGTGAGGGTGGCGGCCAGGCCAACGCCACCATCGTCGAACTGCTGTGACCGACGAGAACCAGGCCGCGGCGCTCGTCGAGCGCCGCGGCAACGTCGAGGTCATCACGATCAACCGTCCCGATTCCCGCAACGCCGTCAACGGCGCGGTCAGCCAGGCGGTCGGTGATGCCCTGGAGCGCGCGAACCGCGACCCGGACGTGTGGGCGGTGGTGATCACCGGCGCGGGCGACAAGTCGTTTTGCGCCGGAGCCGATCTGAAGGCGATCGCGCGTCGCGAGAATCTGTATCACCCGCAGCACGGCGAGTGGGGATTCGCCGGCTATGTGCACCACGTCATCGATAAGCCGACGATCGCGGCGGTCAACGGTACGGCGCTTGGCGGTGGCACCGAGATCGCGCTCGCCAGCGACCTCGTCGTCGCAGCCCAGAGCGCGTCGTTCGGGTTGCCGGAAGTCAAGCGCGGATTGGTTGCCGCGGCAGGTGGCGTGTTCCGGATCATCGACCATCTGCCCCGCAAGGTGGCGGTGGAGCTGCTGTTCACCGGCGACCCGATCTCGGCAGCCGACGCCGCCAGGTGGGGCCTGATCAACCAGGTGGTGGCGGACGGGACAGCGCTGGACGCGGCGCTTGCGCTGGCCCACCGCGTCACGGTGAACGCACCGCTCGCGGTCCAGGTCAGCAAGCGGGTGGCCTACGGTGTCGACGACGGTGTGATCACCGACGAGGAACCGAAGTGGGCGCGGCTGATGGCCGAGGTGAGAAACCTGCTGAAGTCGCAGGACGCCAAGGAAGGGCCGCTGGCTTTCGCCGAGAAAAGACAGCCGGTCTGGAAGGCACAGTAGGCGCGGTAGGCGCCCACCCGCTCTAGCCGCCCGGCCGCGGCGCCGGCGCGCTCTCCGATGTCGTGGTCGGCGTCGTGCTGGTCGTCGTGCTGCTGGTGGTGGTGCTTGTGCTTGTGCTCGACGGGGTGATCTGCGCCGGGGCGGTTGTCGGGTCGAGCACGCTGTCGATCAGGTAGATCCGCGCATGGCCGGCCACGATGCCGCCGCAGACGACTTTCGCGGTGTCGTTGACCTTGATGTCGCCGCCCTTGCCCGTCACCTTGATTTCGGCGCCCTCCTGCGTCGGTCGCTGGCCCTTCACATCGTCGGGGCCGAGCAGTCCGAGGAACAGGTGGTAATCCAGGAGCTTGGTCAGCGCCGCCGGATCGGCTTTCAGGGCGTCGAGCTGGCCGGCCGGCAGCGCGGCGAACGCTGTGTTGGTCGGCGCGAACACCACATACGGGCCGTTGTTCAACATCGGCACGAGGTTGACGGCGGGATTGAGCTGACCAGACACCGCGGAATTGAACGTGCTGATGTCCGGGATGCTGGCCAACGCCGCGTCGGTCTGGTCGTTGTGCAGGTTTTTGTACGTCGGCACCTGCTGCTTGAACGCATCGCAGGCGGGTCCCTGCGGATCGGGGAACTCGGTTCCGGAGGGATCCGGGTCGGCTGACGCGGTGATCGCCAGCGGTACCGACGCTGCGATCGCGGCGATCGCGGCGATCGCGCCCAACGCCTTGCTGGTAGGGGTCTTCACTTCAGGCTCCTCAGCTCTTCAGGTCGCATGGCATGTTAAGGGCATCGATGTTCGAACAGCAAAACGAGTGACCGCGGCCACGCCGGCGGCTGCGTGGCGACATCGAGCATCAGAGCTTTTCGCGCAACATCACCCACACGTCACCGGCGTCGTGAACCCCGACCGGACGGTCCATCGCATCGAGGATCGCGTCGATCTCTTTCGGGTTCAGTTCGACGGGAGGCACGCGGTCGCCGCTGTCATCGCGTACGTCGTATTCGAACGACAGCGAAGCGGTCCGATCAAGCCAGTGCGAGACGGTGACGTCCTTCCCGTCGCCGTTCGTGTACGTCCCTGTCAAGAAGAAGCCGCCCGGCCTCTCGAAGCGCCGGAGCACCGCTACTTGCAGGTGAGCCAGAAAGTGGTTGGTAAATTTCAGCGGCAATTCCCGCTCCCCGCAGCGAAGCGTGGCCAATGTCTTGTCTCCTTCGGTCTCATCGACTCCCCATCGGGCCGGCTCAACACCTGAGCTTAGGAACCAGATACCCAATCTCGGTCGAATTGGGTAATCGATACCGTGGCCAATAACGTGGGCAAGGTGCGGATCCTCGTCACCGGAGCTACCGGATATGTGGGATCGCGGCTCGTCGCGGCGCTGTTGGCCGGGGGGCATCGGGTCGTGACGGCCACTCGAGACCCGTCCCGGCTCAAGCGTTTCGGCTGGTATCGCCACGTCGAAGCGGTCGCGCTGGATGCGCGCGATGCGACGGCGACGAACGCGGTGTTTTCGACCCTGGGCGACGTCGACGTCGTCTACTACCTGGTGCACGGGATCGGCCAACCCGGGTTTCGGGACGCCGACAACAGGGCCGCCGCGAACGTCGCGGCGGCCGCCCGACAGACCGGTGTTGGGCGCATCGTGTATTTGGGCGGGTTCGTGCCCGACGACGACGAGCTCTCGGAGCACCTGACCAGCCGCGCAGAGGTGGCCGGGTCACTGACAGTGGACGGCGGCGCGGAGGTGGTGTGGCTGGGCGCCGCGATGATCATTGGCGCGGGTTCGACGTCGTTCGAGATGCTGCGCTATGTCGGCGACCGCT
>JAFAWC010000255.1 GCA_019242135.1 Mycobacteriaceae bacterium
GATTCAGCTCAAGGAGGGCGCTGACTTCGACGGCAAAGCCTTGGCCAAGACCGTGTACGAGAACCTTCCGCCCTACGCATTGCCGTTGTTCGTGCGCATCGTCGATTCGCTGGAGAAGACGTCGACCTTCAAGAGCAAGAAGGTCGATTTGCGCAAGCAGGGCTACGGCCCCGATGTCGAGGATCCGATCTATGTGCTGAAGAGCCGCGGCGACGGCTACGTGGAGTACTACGACGAGTATCCCGACGAGGTGAAGAGCGGAAAGGTGCCAAAGAGCAAGTAACGGCCTTGCGCCGCACCGGTCCAGCGTCGCGGAGCTGCCTGAATCAGCCGCCAGTCAGAACTGCTGGCACCCTAAGGGGGTGCAATCGACTCTCTGCGGCCGTCCGGTGGCCGGTGATCGCGCGCTGATCATGGCGATCATCAACCGCACACCGGATTCGTTTTACGACCGGGGCGCTACCTTCACCGACGACGCCGCCAAGCAGGCGGTGCATCACGCGATCGCCCAGGGCGCTGACGTGGTCGACGTGGGGGGCGTGAAGGCCGGCCCGGGCCGGCCCGTGGACGCCGATGAAGAGATCGCGCGGGTGGTGCCGCTCATCGAATGGCTGCGCGGCGAATACCCTCGGCAGCTGATCAGCGTCGACACGTGGCGCGTCACCGTCGCCAAGCAGGCTTGCGCGGCCGGCGCCGACCTGATCAACGACACCTGGAGCGGCGCCGAGCCCGGCCTGGCCACCGTGGCGGCCGAGTTCGACGCCGGCCTGGTCTGTTCGCACACCGGTGGCGCCGCGCCCCGCACCCGGCCGTTTCGCGTCCGCTACGGCCGAACGGTGCGCGGTGTGGTCGACGATGTCATCGCCGAGGTCACTCTGGCGGCCGAGCAAGCAGTCGAAGCAGGCGTGGCGCGCGAGAAGATTTTGATCGATCCCACCCACGATTTCGGCAAGAACACCTTCCACGGCCTCGCTTTGTTGCGGCACGCGGAAGATCTTGTTAATACCGGATGGCCTGTGCTGATGGCGCTGAGCAATAAGGATTTCATCGGGGAGACTCTGGGTGTGGGCCTGACCGAACGCCTCGAAGGGACGCTGGCCGCCACTGCCGTCACCGCCGCGGCCGGTGTGCGGATGTTCCGTGTGCACGAGGTGGTGCCCACCAGGCGGGTGCTCGAAATGGTCGCAGCGATCCAGGGTTTGCGCCCGCCGACGCGCACGGTGAGGGGACTGGCATGACCACTGCACCTGAGCTGGCCGGCGTCGCTGTCGAAGACCAATGGCTGGTCGAGCGCAGCTGGAATCGGCCGATCTGGACTGTCGCCGAGCTTGCGGCCGCCAAGGCGGGCCGGACGGTGTCCGTGGTGCTTCCGGCCCTGAACGAGGAAGAAACCGTCGCGTCGGTGGTCGACAGCATCTCGCCGATGCTCGGCGGCCTGGTCGATGAGCTGGTGGTGCTCGACTCCGGCTCCACCGATGACACCGCGATTCGTGCGCTGACCGCGGGTGCCCGAGTCGTCAGCCGTGAGCAGGCGGTGCCCGAACTTCCGACCCAGCCCGGCAAGGGCGAGGCGCTGTGGCGCTCGCTGGCCGCCACCAGCGGCGACATCATCGCGTTCGTCGACTCGGACCTCATCGAGCCCGATCCGATGTTTGTGCCGAGACTGGTCGGGCCGCTGCTCACCGTCGACGGCGTGCACCTGGTCAAAGGTTTCTATCGTCGGCCGCTGAAGGTCAGCGGCCGCGAAGACGCCAATGGCGGCGGGCGGGTCACCCAGCTCGTGGCGCGGCCGCTGCTGGCGGCCCTGCGCCCCGAACTGAGCAGCGTCCTGCAGCCACTCGGCGGCGAGTACGCGGCCACCCGGCAACTGCTGAGTTCTGTGCCGTTCGCGCCGGGCTATGGGGTGGAGATCGGTCTGCTGATCGATACGTACGACCGGCTCGGTTTGGAGGCGATTGCACAGGTCAACCTCGGTGTGCGGGCGCACCGCAACCGTCCGCTGACGGAACTGAGCGCGATGAGCCGCCAGGTGGTTGCCACGCTCCTGTCGCGGTGCGGTGTGACGGACTCCGGCGTCGGTTTGACCCAGTTCTTCGCCGATGGGCACGATTTCACCCCGCGGGTGTCGTCGGTGTCCCTGGACGACCGCCCGCCGATGAACACGGTGCGGCCCCGGTAGATCCCGAGAATCCGGTCGGCCCCCGGTCCGGTCCGTCGCACGGGTGGATCAGTGCGCCGTCGCCGCGGTCGGGCAATATCTTCGTTGTGACCCTGATTCTCCTGTACCTGCTGGTATTGATACTCGTCGCCGCGTTGCTGTTCGTGATCGCGAGCGCGGTGTTCGGGCGCGGCGAGCCCCTGCCGCCGCTTCCGCGCGCCACCACGGCTACCGTCTTGCCCGCCTCCGGTGTCACCGGTGCCGACGTGGACGCCGTCAAGTTCACTCAGACCCTCCGCGGCTATAAGACCAGCGAGGTGGACTGGGTGCTCGACCGGCTGAGCCGCGAGATCGAGCTGCTGCGCGGCCAGCTTTCGGCGACGCAGGCGCTCACCGACTCCGCGACTGGCGCGGGGGAGGACTCCGAGTCCGTATGACGGCAGGCGGCGACGGCCGGGTCCGCTGCCCGTGGGCCGACAGCGGCGGGACCTATGCCGCGATGTACCGCGATTATCACGACAACGAATGGGGCCGCCCGCTGCACGGCCGTGATGCATTGTTCGAGCGAATGTCTTTGGAAGCCTTCCAAAGCGGGCT
>JAFAWC010000376.1 GCA_019242135.1 Mycobacteriaceae bacterium
CCCCGCGCTGGCTGGCGCTCACGTCAGCCTTGGCCGCGTCGGCCTGGTCCCGGGCGGTCTGCACGTCCACGATCGCTTTGTTGACGGCTTCCTGACGAGACTGCACCGCCGCGCCCAAGTCCTGAAGCTTCTGATTCGCGTCGGCGACCTGGGCGATCAGCGTGGCGATGTCGTTCGGGGAGGCAGGGGCGGGTTCAGCGACCCCGAGACCCGGAGTCGATAACAACAGCCCGACCGCCACTGCGGCCGCGCATACCGAGTGGCGGGTGCGTGTCATTCGACTCCCGTCTCCTGTCCATTCGCCTCTTTGCGCAAGCGCTCATCGGTAACCGCACTTATAGAGTCACTGGAACCGCATACATAACAACTAGCCCATAGGCACCGTACGTCACTTTGGACCCTTAAGAAACTTACGTCACAAACTACAGCGCTGTAATTAAAGCGGTTGTGACCGATTAGTTATCCCGCCGAATTCAAATTGGCCCGTGATTGCGACGGTGATGGGGAAACGACGCCGTCAGGACGTCAGCTCAGGGGAAGACTCCGAAGACTCAGAGGCCGACAACGTGCCCGATTCGGACGCTCGCCGCGCGCGCACTCCAAGCACGCGGGCCAGCACGGTGCCGATCGCGACGACGAGTATCAGAACGATGGTCAACGCGGTCCAGTCGAAAATTGGGGTTTGTAGCTGGCTGACGAAATTCTTCGCCGCCTGGGTCGGGTTGCCGGCGGTTTTGGCCACGTCCTGCCCGGCCTCCAAAGTCACGCGGTCATAGCTTCGGCTGTAACTGCCGGCCCATATCGGGCTGATGACCAGGACGGTGGAGCCGGGGTAGGTGTGGCCTACCTCGGTGGCGACGTCACGCAGCGGCGTGTCGATGGGCGGGTTCTCGGGCACGACGACGACCTTCAGGTCGATACCCTTGTGCTTGGCGTCGGCGACCACCTGGCGCAGGCCCGCGATGTCGGCGCCCTTTGGGGCACTCACTCCGCCGTCACCGACCGCGACGAGCACCTGCTTGAGGCACTGTTCGGGCAGCGCCGACGGGGGCAAGCCGACTGTCGCGCACAGCTCGTCGGGAATGTAGAGCGGGATCTGCGGCATCGTCACGGCGATGACCGTACCGCGGCGCCCTCGCAGATTCATTCACCGCAGGCACTGGTGAAACAGGACAAGCGTACTGTTAGGATTTAGGGGGTCGCAGCACCGTCCGCTAGCGATCGACAACTGAACTGGGAGTGAATGTGAGCAGCAATAATCGAAAGAATTCATCCCTGAACTCTTTCCAGGCCCGCGACACCCTGAAGGTCGGCGAGCAGAGCTATCAGATCTACCGGCTCGGCGCCGTCAAGGGCACTGAGAAACTCCCCTACAGCCTGAAGGTTCTCGCCGAAAATCTACTGCGCACCGAGGACGGCTCCAACATCACCAAGGATCACATCGATGCCATCGCCGACTGGGATCCGGATGCCGAACCCAGTGTCGAAATCCAGTTCACCCCGGCGCGGGTGATCATGCAGGACTTCACCGGTGTGCCGTGCATCGTCGATCTCGCGACGATGCGCGAGGCCGTCGGCGAACTGGGCGGCGATCCCGACAAGGTCAACCCGCTGGCCCCGGCCGACCTTGTCATCGACCATTCCGTGATCGCTGACCTGTTCGGCCGCGCCGATGCTTTCGAGCGCAACGTCGAGATCGAGTACCAACGCAACGGTGAGCGTTATCAGTTCCTGCGTTGGGGACAAGGCGCTTTCGACGATTTCAAAGTGGTACCCCCGGGCACCGGCATCGTCCACCAGGTGAACATCGAGTACCTCGCCTCCGTCGTGATGGATCGCGCCGTCGCGAGCGAAGGAGGCGGGGACGAGACCCGCGTCGCGTACCCGGACACCTGCGTGGGCACCGACTCGCATACGACGATGGTTAACGGTCTCGGCGTGCTGGGCTGGGGCGTGGGCGGCATCGAGGCCGAGGCTGCGATGCTGGGTCAGCCCGTGTCCATGCTGATTCCCCGCGTCGTCGGCTTCAAGCTGACGGGCGAGATCCAGCCGGGCGTCACCGCCACCGACGTCGTGCTCACGGTCACCCAGATGCTGCGCAAGCACGGCGT
>JAFAWC010000436.1 GCA_019242135.1 Mycobacteriaceae bacterium
CCCGAGGGCATGCGGTTCCTCAGCCGCGGCCGGGCATTCACCGCAGCGGAGCGGGCGTCCCTCGACGGCGAGCCGCCGCTGCGCGGCGACGACTACGCCAGCGGTCGGCGCCCGCCAGCCCAGCCCGGACAGGTGCTGGTGTCCGACGCGGTGCAGGCTTGTCGCGTCCCGCCGGACCGGGGCACCGCCCACCCCCATTAGGGTGGGGTCTGTGACTTCCCAGTTTGACGTCGTCGTTCTCGGCGCCGGCCCCGGCGGCTACGTTGCGGCGATCCGGGCGGCCCAGTTGGGCCTCAACACTGCCGTCGTCGAACCCAAGTACTGGGGCGGCATATGCCTGAATGTCGGTTGCGTCCCCTCGAAGGCATTGCTACGCAACGCCGAACTCGCTCATATCTTCAACAGGGACGCCAAGCTGTTCGGCATCAGCGGCGAGGCGACGTTCGATTACGGTGTCGCCTTCGACCGGAGCCGCAAAGTCGCCGAAGGGCGCGTGGCAGGCGTGCACTATTTGATGAAGAAGAACAAGATCACCGAGATCCACGGCTATGGAAGGTTCACGGACGACCACACGCTGCAGGTTGACCTCAATGAGGGCGCCACCGAGACGGTGACCTTCGACAACATCATTATCGCGACCGGCAGTAGCACCCGACTGGTGCCCGGAACGTCGTTGTCCGAAAACGTGGTCACGTACGAAGAACTGATCATGTCGCGGGACCTGCCCGGGTCCATCATCATCGCCGGCGCCGGCGCCATCGGCATGGAGTTCGGCTACGTGCTGACGAACTACGGCGTCGACGTCACCGTCGTCGAATTCTTGCCCCGCGCCCTGCCAAACGAGGACGCCGAGGTGTCCAAGGAGATCGAGAAGCAGTTCAAGAAGCTGGGGGTGAAAGTGCTCACCGGCACCAAGGTCGAGTCGATCGATGACAACGGCAGCGAGGTCCGCGTCACCGTCAGCAAGGACGGCACCTCCGAGGAGCTCAAGGCCGACAAGGTGTTACAAGCGATCGGTTTCGCGCCAAACATCGACGGCTACGGGCTGGAGGCGGCCGGCGTCCACATCACCGACCGCAAGGCCATCGGCATCGACGACTTCATGCAAACCAACGTTCCGCACATCTACGCGATCGGAGACGTGACCGGGCTGCTGCAGCTCGCCCACGTCGCCGAGGCGCAAGGCGTAGTGGCTGCCGAAACCATCGCCGGTGCAGAGACGTTGCCGCTCGGCGACTACCGCATGCTTCCGCGTGCGACGTTCTGCCAGCCGCAGGTCGCCAGCTTCGGCCTCACCGAGGAGCAGGCCCGCGACGAGGGTTACGACGTCAAAGTCGCCAAATTCCCCTTCACCGCCAACGCGAAGGCGCACGGCGTCGGAGACCCCAGCGGGTTCGTCAAGCTGATCGCGGACGGAAAGTACGGCGAGCTGATCGGGGGCCACCTCATCGGTCACGACGTGTCCGAGCTGCTACCCGAACTGACGTTGGCCCAGAAGTGGGACCTGACAGCCAACGAGCTTGCGAGGAACGTCCATACCCATCCGACAATGTCCGAGGCGCTCCAAGAATGCTTTCACGGCCTGATCGGTCACATGATCAACTTCTGAGATCCGTCGTTGTCGCGGGGGTCGGCGGGATGGTGATCGGTCACATCGTGTGGCTGATCGCGATCTCTATCGCGATCGCGACCACGACCGTCAACCAGTGGGTGTTGGTGGTTTCCGCGGTGTTCGGAGTGCTAGGTGTTGCCGCGGCGGTGACCGGGTGGCGCCTGCATCGGCGAAATTCCGATGTGTGGGCGGCGTTTCTGTGGTGCCTACCGATCTCACCGATCGTGTTCACATTGTGCATTCTCGGGGCGACGTATGTGTAGGTCAGGTGGGGAAGTCGAGCGGGATCCTCAGGGTCGTCATCATCGCCGCAAGCGTGTCGTATTGCCCTGCTAGCATGCAGAACTCGATGAGTTGCCGGCGGTCGAGATGGTTCGACAGCCCCGCCCAGGCCTGCTCGGACACTGACCGGGTGACGACGAATTCGTCGGTCGCGGCCAATACTGCTTGCTGCCTATCGGTCAGCCCCGAGGCGTCGGGGCCCTGGATGATTTTGGCTTGCAGATCGTCGTCAACGCCGCGACTTCTGGCCAGCCGGCGATGATGCTGCAGCTCATATTCGCAGCCCCGCAGATGCCCGGTGCGAAGGATCACCAGCTCGGTGTCCTGCTTGGACAGCTTTCCCTGGTACAGCAACACACTCGAAACCGGAAGCCAGGCAAGAAATAACCGCCAGTGCTGGCCGAGCACCGTGAACAAGTGCATTTCGGGCACGCGGACCCCGCGGGCCGCGGCTTTGGCGAACGCCCAGTTGATCGGCCCGAGCTCGCGGAAGCCGCCGGGCTGGATGCGGGGCGCGGTCATGTCGGCCGCACGAGATACGGCGACACCGTGCTGCGGTGTTCGTCTAGATCAAGGGCCCGGCCCAGGGCCGGAAACGCGCGCTGCGGGCAGTTGTCGCGTTCGCAGACTCGGCAGCCTACGCCGATCGGCGTGGCGATATCACCCGACAAGTCGAGTCCTTCCGAGTAGACGAGACGGTGCGCGTGCCGAAGCTCGCAGCCGAGCCCGATGGCAAATGTCTTACCCGGCTGACCATATCGCGATGCGCGGCGTTCGACGGTGCGCGCCACCCACAGGTAGCT
>JAFAWC010000632.1 GCA_019242135.1 Mycobacteriaceae bacterium
AAGATGGTCATGGTCATGGCGCGCCGGTCGTTCTGCTGCGCGGAGATGATGGCGGTGGCGGTCGACCGGCCCTCGTGGACGACGTCGACGACCAATTCCACCGGCGCGCCCACCAGGACGGCCCGGCTGAACACCGCGTGGGCCGAACGCACTGACTTGGCCGGAAACCGCTTGGCCGCAGCGACGATCGCCTGCGCCAGCACCTGAGTGCCCTCGACGACCTGGCGTTCGTCAACACCGGCGATGCCCGTCTCGGCGATGAAACGGTCCGATCCGCTGGGTTGCACGTCGAACAGTTCGAGCAAGCCCGCGACCGACCACTGCGTCTGCGCAGAATCAGCTGTCATAGTGAATTGCGCCTTCCTGTTCGCCGTCGGAGCACCACAGTACCTACGCTTCTACAAAACCGGTAACGTCATTCTCAACGGCAGCACGACGCGGAGGGTGAGCGCATGGCGAAGCCGACCGGCAGGTCGCCGGACACCGGAGCCGCCGACGGCGTCGAGGGTGAATCGCGAGCCAGCCGTTTCATGAAGTCGGCGCTGTCGATCCTGGGCGAAACCGGACGCACGGACTTCACGGTGCTCGAGGTGGTGGAGCGGTCCAAGACGTCACTTCGGTCCTTCTATCAGCACTTTTCTACGAAGGACGAGTTGCTGCTTGCCCTGATCGACAAGATCATGGCCGAGTCGACGCGGAAGTGGCGCGACGAGACCGCGGGGTTGGAAGCCGCTGCCGCGCTGCGCCAGCTGATCGACCGCATCTGCGCACCGGCCGAATCGAGCACCCAGGACAGCATCAACAGAGGATTGACGTACTACAACGATCACCTCGCCGAGACGCTGCCGGGCGAATACGCACGCGTCCTCTCGCCGCTGCACCAGCTGATCGGAGACATCCTGAACCGAGGTATCGCCGAGGGCAGGTTCCGGCCGGAACTAGAAGTCGACACCACGGCCGCGCTGATCATGCAGACGGTGCTGGGTGCGATGCGACTTCGGGTGTTGGGCGCCGAGCTGAACGGCGTGCCGATCGACGCCAACCACATCTACGAGTTCTGTGTGCGCGGGCTCGCCGGCACACGGCCTGACATGCGGTGACGACGTGTCGGCACCGGGGCTCGTTTCATCTACTTCAAAGTGGTAATGTCATTACCACTTCGGACTAACGCGATTTTCAGGAGACGGTCATGCCCTCACGCGAGCTTTCCTACCCGGTGTTCGACGCCGACAACCACATGTATGAGACGCAGGAGGCGCTGACCAAGTTCCTGCCCGACAACCGCAAGAACGCCATCGACTACGTGCAGGTCCGCGGCCGCACGAAGATTGTGGTTCGCGGCCACATCAGCGACTACATCCCCAACCCGACCTTCGACGTGGTCGCGCGGCCGGGCGCGCAGGAGGAGTACTTCCGGCACGGCAGCGGCGGCAAGAGCTACCGCGAGGTGATCGGTGAGCCGATGAAGGCGATTGCGGCGTTCCGCGAACCCGCCGCGCGGCTCGAGAAGATGGACGAGCTCGGTATCGACTACGCGTTGATGTTCCCGACCCTGGCCAGTCTGGTCGAGGAGCGGATGAAGGATGACCCGGAGATGACGCACGACGTCGTTCACGCGCTCAACCAGTGGATGTATGAAACGTGGTCCTTCGATTACCAGGGGCGGATTTTCGCCACCCCCGTGGTCACGTTGCCGATCGTGGATCGGGCACTCGAGGAACTCCAATGGTGCCTGGAGCACGGCGCCCGCACGGTGCTGGTACGGCCGGCTCCGGTACCCGGCTACCGGGGCAGCCGCTCGTTCGGACTCGAGGAATTCGACCCGTTCTGGCAGGCGTGCATCGCGGCCGACATCCCGGTGTCGATGCATGCCTCGGACAGCGGTTACTCGGAGTTCCTCAACGTGTGGGAGCCCGGTGACGAGTTCCTGCCGTTCAAGCCAACCGCGTTCCGGATGGTGGCGATGGGCAAGCGGCCCATCGAAGACGCGATGGCCGCGCTGGTGTGCCACGGAGCCCTGTCGCGCAACCCCGAACTGCGGGTGCTGTCGATCGAGAATGGCGCGGACTGGGTGCCGTACCTGTT
>JAFAWC010000092.1 GCA_019242135.1 Mycobacteriaceae bacterium
GCGAAAACCCGCCGGAACGGGAACAACGTGCCGTGCGGGCCCGGCGGATACGCCTGTCGAAGTTCCGCCCCAAGCTCGGCAACGAATTGCGGCGCATCCGAGGCCGACAGCGCGGCCAGTATCGGCCGCAAGCCCGTCCCGCGAATCCATTCCAGTACCGGGTCTTCGCCGTGCAGCACGTGGATATATGTCGTTTCCCACACGTCGGCGTCAAGACCGGCGGCGAGCAGCACCTCCGCGTATGACGTTGGCGAGCCGACGGCGATAGGGGCCACAGCGCCTTCCAGCCTGTCCGCCCACCGGTCGGAGCAGGCGAGCCGACGCATCAGGGTGTGCGATGGCGAATCGAAGTTCCCCGGTACCTGCACGGCCACCCAGCCGCCGCTCGGCAACACCGACGACCACCGTGCCAGCAGCTGCTGATGCTGCGGAACCCAGTGCAGTGCAGCGTTGCTCACGATGACGTCGACGTCGGCGGCCGGCTGCCACTCCGCGGCGTCGGCCACCCGAAATGTCACACCGGGTATGCCTGCGGCGTCGGCGATCATTTCCGGGGATGAGTCGAAGCCCTCCACGATCGCCTGCGGCCACCGTTCGGCCAGCGTCGCGGTGAGATGACCCTGGCCGCAACCGATGTCGACGATATGGCGGGGCGCGACGGCGAAAATCCGCGAAGTCAGATCGAAAAACGGTCGGTCACGCTCGGCGGAGAACCGACTGTACTGCGCGGGGTCCCATCGCACGAGAAAACCCTAACGAACCCGCGATAACGGGCGGCCGGATTAGGGTCAGCGAATGCCCCGACACCACCTCCCCTTCTCAGTGTTCATGCTGCTTGCGGTCGCCGCGTTGACAGTCATCCCCTCCTGCTCGACAAAGAAACCACCTCAACAGACCACACCCCCGTCGACGACCTCCGCACCACCGCAGCCCCACGGCGTGTACGAGCAGTGCCTCACCCAGCACGGTGTGCCCTCCCCGGCCGCCGGGCCGGCGCCCGGCCCGAGCATCGAGCCGCAGGGTCCACTCCCCGGGCCGGTCGAGGGCACCTCTACCACACCGCCGCCGCCGCCCGGCGTCGACCAGACCACCTGGGATAACGCGCAGAAAGCCTGTGCGTCGCTGCAGTCAACCGCGCCGACGACCACGGGTCCGTGAGATAGCATCCGGTTAGCGGGTCTAGCGACCCGACGACCAGAAAGGCCAGCCGGCAATGACGTCACCCGCTGACCCCGTTGATCCTCCCGTACCCGTCCCGAACGTTCCGGGCGCCGACGCCGATTTTCGCGGCCTGCCCGACCGCTCGGAACTCACCTTCGGCCAGAAACTGATCGTCGACGCTTCGGCCACCGCCGACATCGGGTTGCGCACGTTCGTGGCCTCGATCGTCGGGGCGGCGATGCTTCCCCCGATCGCAGCGGAGCTCGTCGGCCGTTCCCGCACCACCCGCGAGCGCACCCAGATGGGTTTCTACGCCGACGTGGCCGCCGCCCACGACCCCGTCAAGTCGTTTCCGGCGCCAACCGAGCCGCCCCGGATCTACTCCCGGCCGGCCAACCCGGTCGCGGAATGGATCGCGCACGGCCGGGTGCACAACATCCAGTTCGCCAGCAGCTTCGAGCCGATCAACCCGGCCATGCGCAAGCGATGGGCGGCCCTTCAGCGCAACAACGTGGTCCGGGCCCAACACTGGCGACACGAGGACGGGCCGCATCCCACCCTGTGCCTGATCCACGGCTTCATGGGCTCGCCGTATCTGCTCAACGGGCTCTGGATGTCGTTGCCCTGGTTTTACCGATCGGGTTACGACGTACTGCTCTACACCCTGCCGTTTCACGGTCGCCGCGCCGAAAAATATTCTCTGTTCAGCGGGTACGGCTATTTCGCCAGCGGCTTGACGGGCTTCGCTGAGGCCATGGCTCAAGCCGTGCACGACTTCCGGTCGATCGTGGACTACCTCAGGTTCACCGGGGTGGACCGGATCGCGCTCACCGGCATCTCGCTGGGCGGCTACACGACGGCTCTGATCGCCGCCGTCGAGGACCGAATCGACGCCGTCATCCCCAACGTGCCGGTGGTCTCCATCGAAGCGGAGCTCAAAGACTGGTTCCCGGCGAGCACGTTGTTCACGTTGGGCCGCAAGCTCGGTCACCTCAGCCTCGAGGATTTCGTGGCCGCCTCGGCCTTCCACTCGCCGCTGAATTACCGGCCGCTCGTTCCGCGCGACCGTCGGCTCATCATCACCGGCCTCGGCGACCGCCTCGCACCACCCCAACAGGCCGAGATGCTGTGGCACCACTGGGATCGCTGCGCCTTGCACTGGTTCCCGGGCAACCACATCCTGCACGTCAGCCAGCCGGAATACCTGCGCCGCATGACACGGTTCCTGCGCAATTTCATGTTCGACTAGCGTGTCCGCCCGCCCGTAGGGCGCCACCGCGGGAAGATTTCAGTCATGACCATGCCCGCCCTGGAGCTGTTGTTGCGCGTCGGGCTGGCCACCCTGCTCGGCGTCGCCATCGGCATCGAACGGCAGTGGCGAGCCCGGATGGCCGGACTGCAGACGATGGCACTGGTCAGCATGGGCGCCGCACTGTTCCTGATCCTCGGCGCCTACACCTTTCACCGTGAGCAGGACCCAACCCGGGTGGCCGCGCAGATCGTCACCGGGATCGGTTTTCTCGGCGCCGGCGTCATCATGAAACAGGGTGCCGCGGTGACCGGGTTGAACACCGCGGCAACGCTGTGGGCGACCGCCGCGGTGGGCGCGCTGGCCGGGGCCTGGATGTGGCGCGAGGCGGTGACCGGCGCCGCCATCATCATCGCCGGCAACACCTTGCTGTTCCCGCTGGCCGCGCGAATGGACCGGGTCCGGTCGAAAGCGGGACGTGAGCACGCCCCCGCCGAGTACCTATTCGAAGTCGAGTGCACATCCGACGCGGAGCCGCGGGTCCGCGGATTGGTCGTCACCGCCCTCACCCAAGCGGAATTCCAGCTCAAATCGTTGCGCTCCACAGGCACGACGAACCCGAACGAGATCGCGCTGCGCGCCCAGTTGTCGGCCCCCCGCCGAGAAGACGCGGTGATGGAGGAGACCGTCAGCACGCTGAGCGTGGATCCCGCGGTCAGGTCGGTGAGCTGGACGGCGCTTCACGACGAAGGCGTCCAGTGGGGCAAACCCTAAGAACCCAGAGATCTAAGGCTGTTTGCGCGCCGTGACCAGGCTGCCGGAGTACAGCATCTGGCCGCCGTCCGTATCGGGCGGCGGCACCGGCCGTCCCACCTGACAGACGTAGTCGGCCGCCGATATGGCCGCGGCTTCCCAGCCGTGGTCACCGAACCAGGCCACCGCTTCCCGATGCTGCTCGTTGTAGATGAGTCTGAAGAATGTGCCGGGTGCCTGTCCCTGCGCGCGCTCCTCGGCTCGCTTGGCCTCAAACGCGTCGGCGGGCATGGGCTGCATCTCCTCAAGCGCCACGTGGCTGCCCGCGACCGCCAAGGAGTCGATGCCCCCGTACAACTGCTCCTGCGCCGAGGCCGGCAGATACATGAGCAGTCCCTCGGCCAGCCACGCCGACGGCTCGGCTGCATCGAAACCACTGTCGCGCAACGCTTTCGGCCAGTCCTCTCGAAGGTCCACGGCCACCTCCCGACGGTCGGTGGTCGGCGCGTCGCCGTGGCCGGTTAGCACCTCGCGTTTGAACTCCAGGACCTTCGGCTGGTCAAGTTCGAACACCGTGGTGTCCGCGGGCCATCTCAACCGGTAGGCACGCGAATCCAGGCCCGCGGCCAGGATCACGATCTGCCGCACGCCGTCGGCGCTGGCGTCCCGCAAGTAGGAGTCGAAGAACCGGGTGCGGGCTCCCGCAAAGCTTTGGAACACCTCGCCGAATTCGCTTTTCAGCCTGTTGTCCGGCGCCTTTCCGTCGAGCACATCGGCCCAGCTGCCGCCTACTGCGCGGCAGAACACCTCGGCGTACGGATCGACGGCGACCGGGTCGGCGCGCTGCGCCTCCAGTGCTCGTGCGGCGGCCACGAACAGCGCGGTGGCGCCGACGCTGGTGGTGATGTCCCAAGTGTCATCGTCGGAACGCACCCCGCCGACCATACCCGCGACCTACCCTACGACCGACCGCCCGGAAACGCCGCCCCCGCCTCCCATGCGGCCAGTGCCCCGACCGCTGACCAGTCCAGGTCGGCCCCGCCGTTGGCCAGCAGCACCAAGAAGCGGTCGCGCAACAGGCTCGCGATCGGCAACGGCACCTCGAGGTTTTCGGCGGCGGCCAGCACCAGCCGAATGTCCTTTTGCCCCAGCGGCGCCGCGAAGCCCGGCGGCTGAAAGCGTCCATCGGCGATCAACCCGCCGTACGTCTTATAGACGGGGGCACCGAACAGCGTCGAGGTGAGCACCTCGAGGTACTGGTGCTTGTCGATGCCGGCCTTGGTGACCAGCGCCATGGCTTCACCGAGCGCCTCGACCACAGAAGCGATCAGAAAGTTGCCGGTCAGCTTGACCAGGCTCGCCGCCTGCGGCTGGTCGGACACCACGAAGGTGCGCTGCCCGATCGCGTCGAGTGCCTGCGACACCGCCTCGATGCACGCCGCGTCGCCCGCCGCGACCACGAAGAGCTTCGCGGCCTCGGCCGCATCCGGGCGCCCGAACACCGGTGCCGCAAGAAAGCCCTGCCCCGCGCCCGCGTGCGCCCCAGCCAGTCGCTCGCAGAGCGCCACACTGATCGTCGACGACGACACGTGAATGCCGCCGGATTTCAGCGACTGCACAATGCCCGCCTCGCCGAACGTGACGGCCTCGACCGCCTCGTCGTGGGCGAGCATCGTGAAAACGACGTCGGCGGCACTGGCCTCAGCGACCGAGCGTGCCGGAACCGCTCCGGCGGTGGCCAGCGCGTCCACCTTGTCCGCCGACCGGTTATAGACGATGACCTGATGGCCGGCTTTGAGGAGATTTCTGGCCATGCCCGAACCCATGCTTCCCAGCCCGATGAAGCCGATCTTCATGGCCACCACGCTGCCATACGTCCCGAAGTGAACAAATTACTCGTTATCTACCGTTAACTAAGTAGCCGAGCAATGTTGACCATGTCCGCCAGAGGTTGTGCAGATACGCACGAGATGATGAGTGAACGGGCGCTTCCGCGTGGCCCGCGGATCGTCCGAGCACACCGCGTCCCGTGGGAGCAAACACATTGCCAATACCGAACCCAGCACATGAGTGACATCCGCTTCGTAAGCCTCAACGGCCACCGTGTCGCCTACCGCGACGCCGGCGACCCGGCGGCCGAGCCGCTGCTTCTGATTCATGGCATGGCCGGCAGCTCGCTCGCATGGCTGCCGCTCTTCGAGCACTTGGCGGCCAAGTACCGCGTGATCGCACCGGACCTGCTCGGGCATGGGCAGTCCGACAAACCTCGCGCCGACTACTCGCTGGGCGCGTTCGCGGTCGGGTTGCGCGATTTCCTCGACGCGCTCGATATCCCGGCGGCCACCCTCGTCGGCCACTCACTGGGCGGTGGCGTCGCGTTGCAGCTCGTCCACCAGCATCGAGAGTATTGCCGACGCCTCGTGCTGGTGAACAGCGGCGGGTTGGGCACCGATGTCAGCCTGCCGTTGCGTCTGCTTTCGACGCCCAGCGCCGAGTTGCTGCTCCCGGTGGTCGCGTCACGGCCGGCGGTGTACGTGGGTACCGGGTTGGTTTCGTTGCTCGCGGCCAGCAAAGTGGTGGATTCGCCCCGTGTGCAGGAGCGGTGGCGAAAGTATGCGGCGTTGGCCGACCCGCTCGGACGCCAGGCCTTCCTGCGGACACTGCGCTCCGTAGTCGATGTCCGGGGCCAAACGGTCTCCGCCATCGATCGGCTGTCGGCGCTGGTTTCGGACGTGCCGACGCTGATCGTCGCCGGAGCGCGCGACCGGGTGATCCCCTCATGTCATGCCGAGGCGGCCCATGCCGCCTTGCCGGGCAGCCAACTCGAGATCATCGACGACGCCGGGCATCATCCGATGCTCGACTGTCCGGCAACCCTCGCCCAGCTGATCGATGAGTTCGTGTCCGCCGATGACGGCTCGGCCCGCCGCAACCGGCCCGAGCTGTGGCGTCGGCCAGCGCGGCGCGGCGCATAACCGCGCAAACACATAACCGCGCAGACAACAGTGCGAGGACCCCTCAGGGTCCCCGCACGGCGGTGGTGGGTGCTTAGGTCGAGGTGACGTACTGCGGGCAGTAGGCCGAGGCCGCGTCGACCGCGAACGTCTTGGACCCCGAGGCGTCAAGACCCGTGGTCTTCTGGACCGCGGCGATGACCGCCTGGCTCGAGTAGCCCTCGTCGAGCGCGGTGCAGACACCGTGCGCGTCGCTGATGGCCCGGGCCGAGGTGGGGGGCGTGATCCCGTCCTTCGCGAGTTGAGCGAGGAACGCGTCGTCGGTCGAACCGGCGCTGGCGGTACCTGCGGCGATCACGGCGGCCATGCCGAGGGTGGCGGCGGCCAGGGTGGTGCCGGCGATGGACTTCGTGAAACGGCGAGTGAACATTTCTGTGCTCCTTGTGCTGTGGGTTGGTGTGTGCGCTTTTGGCGGCGACACCAGATTCAGCACCGGCCCTTTTGGGATTCTTAATAAATCCTTGGCGAGCTATCAGGCGGCGTCGACCCACTACACAAGGGGACGTCCGGTCCGCATCCGCCAGCTCAGGTCGAGCAGCATCAAGTTGAACGGAAACTCCCGGATGACCTTCGGCAGCACCCCGTTCACGATCCGGATCGCCACGGTCAGCGCATCGAACAGCCGCTGCCGGCGGGCGTCCCAGGGCAGTCGCATCTCGTCACGGAACCGTTGCGGCAAAAATCCGGTCGTGATCAGCAACGCAATCTGTTCTGACGGTCTGCGAATCGCACCAGGCAGCGGCAGCGCGACGCGGGCCTTGGCGATCGGGTAGAGGAAGTCCCGCACGGTGTCATCGATGTGCACCTGGTCCAGCGACCGTTGCCAGTACTCGTCGAACGCGGCGCGGTCGTGCGGCCACAACTCCGGCGGAACCTGCAGGGTGGTGCCCAACGTCCGGCCTTCGCGGTAGTGCTCGTCGGCGGTCTCGTCGTCCATCTCGCCCACGAACAGGCGGTACACATCCACCGCGCCCTTGTACAGGCACGCGGCCACCCAAAGCTGCAACTCGGGGTCGAACGCGTTGTAGCTCACCGGACTGTCGTCGGTCGAATAAACCTGCGCGTGCGCGCGGTTGACCCCGCGACGAAACGCGGCCTTCTGCTCGTCGGTGCCCTGGGTGGCCACTGCCAGGTACGTGAAAGTCGTCCGGGCGCGCTTGATCGGATGCCGGTCGATCCGGCCGCTTTCCACTCGGCTCTCGACCACTCCGTAACCGACGCCCGGCCGGGCGAGCTGCATGATCACGTTCGCCGGTCCCGCCAACAGAGCGCTGCCCATGAACCCGTCCTGGATGGGCGTGCGCTGGCGGCGACGACGCCTGCCCTTACCAGGTGTCGGCTCGGCCGACAACACCGGCCGCTCGACGACGGCTCGCCTTCGTCCCCGCCCGCTCGATGCAGCACCACGCCACTGATCGCTACCGCCGTGCCCGGTGGGCTCGGTGACCGCCATGGGCACCCCTACCCCAGAAATCTGATAACGCGTGTTTCCTAATATTCCCCGTCGCGCGCTCAGCTGTCAAGATGGTCTCGTGGCACAGAGCACCACCACGGCGCGGCCGTACCGCGGCGTGAAAGCTGCCGACCGGCAGGCCGAGCGCCGCCGCCGGCTGCTCGACGCCGGGCTGAGCATCCTCGGCTCGGACTCCGAGCCGGACCCGCTGACCGTCCGGGGGGTGTGCGGGCGGGCTGGCCTGTCTGCCCGGTATTTCTACGAAAGCTTCACCGACAGAGACGATTTCGTCGGCGCTGTGTATGACTGGGTGATCACCGACCTCGCCGCGACAACCCAGGCCGCAGTGACCGCGGCACCGCAGCGCGAGCAGGCCCGCGCGGGGATGGCCAACGTCGTGCGGTCCATCGCGGGTGACGCGCGGGTCGGGCGACTGCTGTTCAGCGCCGATCTCACCGATCCCATGGTGGTCCGCAAGCGCGACGAGTCGAGCAGACTGCTCGCAATGCTGTTGCTGCAGCATGTCAGCCAGACCTTCGAGTTGGCCGAGGACGACCGCCTCAGGGCGGTCTCGCATTTCACCGTCGGAGGCGTCGGCCAGGTCATCGCCGCGTGGCTGGCCGGCCAGCTGGCGAAGACGCCTGACGAGTTGATCGACCTGCTGGCCGCGCTACTCGACCAGCTCGCCTACCCGCCCGGCGCCCGGACGGTTACGCCGATACGCCAGGCCGGCGGTCAGCAGCGGTCTTCGCCTTCGTCTTGACGTCGGCTTCCCCGAATTCTTTGGTCCAACAGGCGAATTCAAGGGTGATG
>JAFAWC010000405.1 GCA_019242135.1 Mycobacteriaceae bacterium
GATCCGGACGCCGAGCCGGTGACACTGGAGGACAAGGTCGTCGCGCTGCTCAAACCATGACGCGGTGGGGCTATCCCTGCTCGCTCACGCAGGACGCGACCCGGCGCGCGACCTGCTTGGCGGTGTCCTCGTCGGGTGCCTCCACCATGACCCGCACCACCTGTTCGGTTCCCGAGGGACGCAACAAGATTCGGCCGGTGTCGCCGAGCTCGGCTTCCGCGGTGGCGACCGCGGCCTGCACGGACGGCGCCGCCGCGACGGTGGTCTTGTCGGCGACCTCGACGTTGATCAGCACCTGGGGCAGCGTGTGCATCGCCGACGCCAGCTCACGAAGCGACTTGCGGGTGTGCGCCATCCGCGACATCAGCCGTAGACCGGTGACGATGCCGTCGCCGGTGGTCCCGAGGGCGGGCATCACGACGTGGCCGGACTGCTCGCCGCCCAGCGCGTAACCACCCGCCCGCATCTCCTCCAGCACGTACCGATCGCCGACCGCGGTGGTGCGCACCTCAATACCCGCTGCACGCAGGGCCAGATGCAGCCCCATGTTGCTCATCACTGTGGCGACCACCGTGTCCGACACGAGTTCGCCGGCCTCGCGCATGGCCAGCGCAAGGACCACCAAGATCGCGTCACCGTCCACGACGTCGCCGTTCGCGTCGATGGCCAGGCACCGGTCGGCGTCACCGTCGTGCGCCAGCCCCAGGTCGGCGTGATGCGCGACGACCGCGTCGCGCACGGCGCCGATGTGTGTCGACCCGCAGCCGTCGTTGATGTTGAGCCCATTGGGCGCGGCGTTGATCGCGATGACGCGCGCGCCCGCGGCCTGGTAGGCGCGCGGCGCGGCCGCTGAGGCAGCGCCGTGCGCGCAGTCCACCACGACGGTGAGGCCGTCCAGCCGGGTGGTGACAGCCTTGCCGACATGACGCAGGTACCGCGCGAGCGCA
This sequence comes from Mycobacteriaceae bacterium, assembly GCA_019242135.1. Lineage (GTDB taxonomy): Bacteria > Actinomycetota > Actinomycetes > Mycobacteriales > Mycobacteriaceae > Mycobacterium. The sequence continues at coordinate 948 of JAFAWC010000405.1, forward strand.
TCCTCGGCGTCCACGATCCGCCCGAGCCCCGCTCCGACCGGACGCTCGGCGGGGTCGGTGGACACCAACTGCTCGATGTCGTCTTCTGTCGCGTCGTCGAGCTTGTGACCGCCCGGCCCGAACACCTTGATGCCGTTGTCGGGCATCGGGTTGTGCGACGCCGAGATCATCACCCCGAAGGCCGCGTCGTACGCACTGGTCAGATACGCGACCGCCGGTGTCGGAAGCACGCCGACGCGCAACGCGTCGACGCCCTCACTGGTCACGCCGGCGATCACCGCGGCCTCCAGCATCTCGCCGCTTGCGCGGGGATCGCGGCCGATTACCGCGACGCGACGGCCCAGCGTGGCAGCCAGCCGGCGCGCCGACGCCGAGCCGACAGCGAGCGCCAGCTCCGCGGTCAGCTCGCGGTTAGCGACCCCGCGGACCCCGTCTGTGCCGAACAGTCGACCCATGCGCACAAACTTCTCACAGACCGGGCCTGAAGGCACAACCCATGAGGTCAGCAGCGCTGTTGCGGCCGAATCGCGACCCGCGCGAGACCGCCGGCCCGGGTGCCGGCGGTGCGGCGTTCATCAGCTGTTGGGCGGCGGCTTCGGCGGCGACGCGGGAGCCGGCGACGGGGTCGTCGGCGTGCCCGACTGGGCTGGTTTGCCGCATTTGCGGCGTTCGGCGCGGTCGCAGATGTCTGCGAGATCGTCAGCACGCCTCGCCGCTGTTACAGCTGGTGCTGGGCATCTGGCTCTGCAGCGACCTGCCTGGCAGCCGCGGTGAGATCACCGCTGTTGGCGTCTGCGGGCGTGCCGTTCGCCATCCCGGCCGCGGGCGTCCCGTTCGCGGGCGTCCCGTTCGGGGTGTTCCCGGTCCCGCACAGGAGCCCGGCGATCATGTTTCGCATCGATTACTCCTTTCGCGTGGGGACACAGGCAGCGACCGCCGGCAGGGTCGGCCTGCTGGCACACCGAAACTCAGCCCGTGCACCCGTGTCGGGCTAGCGATTAATCGGGAAGTCAAACCTGATGCCCACGAAAGTCGTGGACGCCCGGCGTGTGGACGCGGCGGCCGCCGCGGCGATCAGCGCTTCGAGTACTGCGGCGCCTTGCGCGCCTTCTTCAGGCCGTACTTCTTGCGCTCGGTCGCGCGGGGGTCCCGGGTCAGGAAGCCGGCCTTCTTCAGCGCCGGCCGGTCCTCGGGTTGCACCAGGATGAGCGCGCGGGCGATCGCCAGGCGCAATGCGCCGGCCTGGCCCGACGGGCCGCCCCCGTCCAGGTGGGCGTAGATGTCGAACGACTCCTGCCGGTCGACGGTCACCAGCGGCGCCTTGATCAGCTGCTGGTGCACCTTGTTGGGGAAGTAGTCCTCTAACGAGCGCCCGTCGAGGTCGAACCTGCCGGTGCCGGGCACCAGGCGCACGCGCACGACGGCCTCCTTGCGGCGGCCGACGGTCTGGATCGGGCGGTCGATGACGACGGGCTCGCGGGCCGGCCGCGCCTTGCCGGCTTCCGCGGCTTCGGCGCCGGCGTTCTCGGTCGTCGGCTCAACGGACTCGGTCACTGACTCACCTGCTTGATCTCGTAGGGAACCGGTCGCTGCGCGGTGTGCGGATGCTCGGGCCCGGCATAGACGCGAAGCTTGCGCTTGATCTGGCGGCCCAGGCGGTTCTTGGGAAGCATGCCGACGATGGCCTTCTCGACCACGCGGTCAGGGTGTTTTTCCATCAGCTCGCCGATGGTGCGTTTGCGCAGGCCGCCCGGGTACCCCGAGTGGCGGTAGGCGAACTTGTTCTGCAGCTTGTTGCCGCTGATGGCGACCTTCTCGGCGTTGACGACTATGACGAAGTCGCCGCCGTCGATGTTGGGTGTGAACGTCGGCTTGTGCTTGCCGCGCAGCAGGGTCGCTGCCGCGACGGCGAGCCGGCCGAGCACGACGTCGGTGGCGTCGATGACATACCACCCGCGCGTGATGTCACCGGCCTTCGGCGTGTACGTGGGCACAGCGCTACCTCTCCTTTACGGGTCCCCTGGGGGATACGGATCCCGGTCTCACCGGGTGCCGGTCAAGCAGGCGCGACGGCATACATACGTAAGAAGGTGTCCTCGGCGACCGACATTGACCCGAGTTCCTTGGCGCACCGCACGCCAACCGTGCAGCTTACCGGTGCCCGTTAGCGCAGGTCAAAACAACAACGCCGAAGATGCACCGCGCAGATCTGCACCATGGCTGTGGATCGCGGGGTGATCACAGCCCTGGTGCAGAAGCCGCGGGTGGGGCCTGAGGTGAGCAAACGATTGGCAGCCACCGGCCCGGCCGTGTGAGGATGTGCCGCGTGACGCTTCGTAGGATGTCGACTCGTCTGGTCGCGCTCGCCGCCGCCGTGCTCTTCGCACCGGCCGCGCTCATCACTGGCGCCGCGCCGTCGGCGGCCGCCGCAACGTGCCCCGACGTCGATGTCGTGTTTGCCCGCGGCACGGACGAGCCCACCGGCGTCGGCCGGGTGGGTCAGGCGTTCGCCGACGCTTTACAGTCACAGGTCCCGGGACGCACGGTGAGCACCTATGCGGTGAACTATCCGGCCAGCTACGACTTCTTGGCGGCGCAGGACGGCGCGGTCGATGCCAGCCAGCACATCCGCACGATGGTGCAGCAATGCCCGGCCACGCGCATCGTGCTCGGCGGATACTCGCAGGGGGCGGCGGTCATGGACATGCTGATCGGCATTCCGCCGCTTGGCGACAAGCTCGCCGCGCTCGGCGACAAGTTCGGCGGTGTCGGCACGGCGGCGCCGCTCAGCAGCGACCTGGCGTCCAACGTCGCGGCCATCGCGGTGTTCGGTAACCCGTCGACCAAGTTCAGCAACCCGGCGACGTCTGCCGCTGCGCCGTTCGGCCCGCGCGCGATCGACCTCTGCAAGGACGGCGACCCCATCTGCTCGCGCGGCCGCAATCCATTCGCGCACAAGGGCTACGAAACCTCGGACTTCATTCCCCAGGCCGCCGGATTTGTCGCCGGCTTGGTGTAGTCGATTCGAACCGCCACCGAGCCGGTTCAAGATCGCTACCATCGCCTCTGTGATTGATTTACCTTGCCGTCAACGGTTCGTTGTCACAATCGCGGTGGTCCTGGCGGCCGCCGCGTTGGCGTTCATACCCGCCGTGCTGCCCCCCGGCACACCGGGTTCCGTGCCGGTCGCCGCCGCCGCGAGTTGCCCGCCCGTGGAAGTCGTGTTCGCGCGCGGACGGCTCGAATCCGCGGGGATGGGCGCCCTCGGCAATGCGTTCGTCAGCGCGCTGCGCTCAAAAGTCAACAGGAGCATCGGTACTTACGCGGTGAAGTACCCCGCGGACACCGAGGTCGACGTCGGCGCCAATGACATGAGCCAGCACATCCAGTACATGGCCAGCAACTGCCCGGACACCCGACTGGTACTCGGCGGCTACTCGCTGGGCGCGGCTGTCACCGACGTGGTGCTGGCTGCGCCGATCGCGGCGTTCGGTTTCGACAACCCGTTACCGGCGGGCACCGATCAGCACATCGCCGCGGTCGCACTGTTCGGAAATGGCTCCGCGTGGGTGGGCCCGATCACGAACTTCAACCCGATGTACAACGACAGAACGATCGAGCTGTGTCACGGCGCTGACCCCATCTGCAATCCGGCCGACCCGAACACGTGGTCGAACAACTGGCCGCAGCACCTCGCCGACGCCTACATCAGCGCAGGCATGGCCAATCAGGCGGCCGACTTCGTCGCCGGCAAGCTTTAATCGAGCACCCGCAGATCGCGCGTGACCGAGATACGCGCCGAAAGCTGGTTGTCCGGCGGGTAGTCGACCCCGACGAGGGTGAGGCCGCGCGCCGGCGCCGCCGCGAATGCGCTCGACCGGCGTGTCATGGTAAGCAGTTCTGCACACCATCGCGCGTCGCGCCGCCCGTCGCCGACGGCCAACAACGCGCCGACCAGTGAGCGCACCATCGACCAGCAGAACGCGTCGGCGCTAACGTGGGCGATCACCTGCTCGCCGTCGCGGTTCCAGTCCAGCCGCTGAAGGTCGCGGATCGTCGTGGCACGCGCGCGCTGTCGGCAGAACGCCGCGAAATCATGCAGTCCCAGAAACTGTTTGGACGCCGCCGTCATCGCGTCCACGTCGAGGGGCCGTGGCCAGCACGTCACGTATCGGGACAGCTGCGGCTCGACACCGTAGGGCGCGGTCGACAACCGGTACACGCAGTGCCGCCGCAGTGCTGAGAACCGCGCATCGAAACCCACCGGCGCCCGGGTGATTTTGCGAACCCGGATGTCGTCGGGCAAAAACCGGGCCAGCCGGCGCACCAGCGGCAGAAACTCGGGGGTGCCATGTCGCATCTTGCGCGGCTGAGCGTGCACGACCGCGCGGGCCGGCACGTCGATATGCGCGACCTGACCGGTGGCGTGTACGCCGGTGTCGGTGCGACCGGCCGCGAACACGCGCACCGGAGTACGGAATACCGTGGACAACGCGTCGTCGAGCACCCCGGCCACCGTGCGTTGCTCGCCCTGAGCCGCCCAGCCTGCGAAATCCGTTCCGTCGTAGGAGATCTCGAGCCGAAGACGAACGAGCCCGCCATCGGATCCGATGGCGGGCTCCTCGCTCATGACGCTACGAGTTGTCGGTCGCCTCGTCGACCGCCTCCGCAGACCCAGCCTCCTCAGTGGCCGTATCGTCGGCCTCAGCCGTCGAATCCGCCTCCCCCCCGGCCTCGGCAGAGTCAGGTCCGACCGCCGCCTCGGGCTCGACCGCGGCCTGCGGCGCAGCGGCCGCGGCCACCGGCGCGGCTTTCTTGGCCGCACCGGCCCTCGACGCGGCCGCCCGCCGGGCCCGGTTCGCCTCATCGGTAACGGTCTTCTCCCGCACCAGCTCGATCACGGCCATCGGTGCGTTGTCGCCCTGCCGCGGCTCGACTTTGATGATGCGGGTGTAGCCGCCGTTGCGGTCGGCGTAGAACGGCCCGATCTCGGCGAACAGGATGTGCACCACGTCCTTGTCGCGGATCTTCTTGAGCACCTCACGCCGATTGTGCAACGTGCCCTTCTTGGCGTGGGTGATCAGCTTCTCGGCGTACGGCCGCAGCACCCGGGCCTTCGTCTCGGTGGTCTTGATCCTGCCGTGCTCGAACAGCGAGGTGGCGAGGTTGGCCAGCATCGCCTTCTGGTGCGAAGACGACCCGCCGAGACGAGGACCCTTGGTGGGCTTGGGCATTGCTCAATCTCCTTGTGCAGAGCTGGGTCGGGCAGGCCGCGACTTACAGCTGTTCGGTTTCGGCGTAGTCCTGGTCGCTGTCCATGTCGTACACCGCGTCGCCGTGCCAGGTGCCGGTGGCGGCGTCGTACCCGGCGACCTCCGACGGGTCGAACCCGGCCGGACTGTCCTTCAGCGACAGTCCCAGCTGGTGCAGCTTGACCTTCACCTCGTCGATCGACTTCTGGCCGAAGTTGCGGATGTCCAGCAGGTCGGACTCGGTACGGGCGACCAACTCGCCGACCGTGTGGATGCCCTCGCGCTTGAGGCAATTGTACGACCGCACCGTCAGGTCCAGGTCGTCGATCGGCAACGCGAACGACGCGATGTGGTCGGCCTCGGCCGGCGACGGGCCGATCTCGATGCCCTCGGCCTCCACGTTGAGTTCCCGTGCGAGCCCGAATAACTCGACTAGAGTCTTGCCCGCTGATGCCAGCGCGTCGCGGGGGCTGATCGAATTCTTGGTCTCGACGTCCAGAATCAGCTTGTCGAAGTCGGTGCGCTGCTCGACGCGGGTGGCTTCAACCTTGTAGGTGACCTTGAGCACCGGCGAGTAGATCGAGTCGACTGGGATACGGCCGATCTCGGCACCGGAGGCCTTGTTCTGCACGGCGGGCACGTAACCGCGGCCGCGCTCGACGACCAATTCCACCTCGAGCTTGCCCTTGTCGTTGAGGGTCGCGATGTGCATGTCGGGGTTGTGCACCGTGACACCGGCGGGTGGCACGATGTCACCGGCGGTGACCGCGCCCGGGCCTTGCTTGCGCATGTACATGGTCACCGGCTCGTCCTCTTCCGACGAAACCACAAGACCCTTGAGGTTCAAGATGATGTCGGTAACGTCTTCCTTGACGCCCGGCACCGTGGTGAATTCGTGCAGCACGCCGTCGATGCGGATGCTGGTGACGGCGGCGCCGGGAATCGACGACAGCAGCGTGCGGCGAAGCGAATTGCCAAGGGTGTACCCGAAACCTGGCTCCAGCGGCTCGATGACGAACCACGACCGGTCCTCGGCGACGACTTCTTCGCTCAGTGTGGGTCGCTGAGAGATCAGCATGTGTTTTTTTCCTCCTTCACGGCACCCGCTATTTGATGCCGAGTGTCATCTCCCGCCAGCGGGAGATAATCTCGAGCCGCCATCCGGACGGCCGAGAAACCTTTACTTCGAGTAGAACTCGACGATGAGCTGCTCAGCGAGCGGCACATCGATTTGGGCGCGGTCGGGCAGCTGGTGCACCAGGATCCGCTGTCGTTCGCCGACCACCTGCAGCCATCCGGGGAGCGGTCGCTCTCCAGCGGTTTCCCGCGCGATCTGGAACGGCACCGTATTCACCGACTTGTCGCGAACGTCGATGATGTCGTACTGACCGACCCGGTAGCTGGGGACGTCCACCTTCACGCCGTTGACGGTGAAGTGTCCGTGGCTCACCAGTTGGCGCGCCATGCGGCGCGTGCGGGCCAATCCGGCCCGGTACACCACGTTGTCCAGCCGGCTCTCCAGGATACGCAGCAGATTCTCGCCGGCCTTGCCGCTTTGGCGCACCGCCTCTTCGTAATACTTGCGGAACTGCTTCTCCTGGACCCCGTAGGTGAAGCGGGCCTTCTGCTTCTCCTGCAGCTGCATCAGGTACTCGCTCTCCTTGATCCGCGCGCGGCCGTGCTGGCCCGGCGGATAGGGACGCTTCTCGAATGCCTGGTCCCCACCGACGAGGTCGGTACGGAGTCGACGCGACTTCCTCGTGACGGGTCCGGTGTAACGAGCCATCTTTGCTAACCTCCTAGACCCGGCGCCGCTTGGGCGGACGGCAGCCGTTGTGCGGCTGCGGTGTCACGTCGGCGATCGCCCCGACCTCCAGGCCCGCGGCCTGCAGCGAGCGGATCGCGGTCTCGCGGCCCGAGCCCGGGCCCTTGACGAACACGTCGACCTTTCGCACACCGTGCTCCTGAGCCTTGCGCGCCGCGTTCTCGGCGGCAAGCTGTGCGGCGAACGGCGTCGATTTCCGTGAGCCCTTGAAGCCGACGTGGCCGGACGACGCCCAGGCGATCACGTTGCCCTGGGGGTCGGTGATGGTCACGATCGTGTTGTTGAACGTGCTCTTGATGTGTGCGGAGATCGGAAGAGC
>JAFAWC010000134.1 GCA_019242135.1 Mycobacteriaceae bacterium
CCGGCCCAACACGACCCGGAGCTGCTGCAATCGCTGCTGCGAACCGGCGCCCACCCCGACGCCGCCGAACAGACTGCCGTCACCGAGCCGGCCGACGCGGCGCCGCGGGGAGCCTGACCTAACACGCCCACTGCTAATCATGTACCATTTGGTACATGATTACCCACAGCAGCGTCGAGATCGACGCGCCGGCTGCGCTCGTGTGGGACGTTTTCAGCGATGTCGAGCGCTGGCCCGAATGGACCGCCTCGGTCACCCGCCTCGTCGCCATCGACGGGCCCGGCCTGGCCGTCGGCAAGCGGTTCGCGATCAAGCAGCCGCGCATGCCCAAGCTGGTGTGGGAGGTCACCGAGCTGGTTCCCGGCACCTCGTGGACGTGGGCGCAGCGCTCCCCGGGTGGGTCGACCATGGCCCGCCACGACGTCGTCGCCACCACCGATCATCAGTCGCTCGTGCTCCAGCACCTCGACCAGCAGGGGCCGGTCGGCGCCGTGCTGGGCCGGCTCATGCACAGCATCACCAAGCGCTACCTCGAACTCGAGGCCCAGGGGCTAAAGATGCGCAGCGAACAGCGCCGACTCGATGGCCCGACTTCCTGACGTCGCGCGGCGGCGCGAACTGCTCGACGCTCTCCTACAGGAGTTCGCCGACGGCGGGATCGGCGACCGCTCGCTGCGGGAGGTGGCCGAATCAGTGGGCACCAGCCATCGAATGTTATTGCACCACTTCGGTTCTCGTAGCGAGTTGTTGCTGGCAATCGTCGAGGAGGTGGAGCGGCGCCAGATGGCGGTGCTCCGCGACCTGCCGACCGATCCAGCCGAAGCGGTTGCCGCCATGTGGGCCGATGTCCGCCGGCCCGAACTGCGCCGGTTCGAACGGCTGTTCTTCGAGTGCTACGCACGAGGAGTCCAAGGCGAACAACCGTATGCGCGGCTGGTGCCTGGGGCCGTCGACGCCTGGCTCGCCGACGTCGCCGCGGTAACCGGTGGCACAGTCCAACCGGACCGCTCCCGCCTGGGGCTGGCGCTGATCCGCGGTCTGCTGCTGGACCTTGTCGCGACCAACGACGACGCGGGCGTGGACGCCGCGGCGCACGCCTTCATCGATCTGATCAGGCAGCGTGACTCGGCTGACCGCCGATAACCGGCGGCCACCGGTGCGCATCCGGCGGCTTTCAACCGTCGACGACGATATCGAGCTTTTCGTTGTAGAACGCGATGAGACCGGCAATCGGTGCGACCTGGGTCAGCGGATATTCGTAGGTCCAGGCGATGTCGGGGTGGACGGCGTCGCCGACTCGTGCTGACCAGTACCGCGAAGTGACTCCCTTGTAGGGGCAGATCGACTGCGTCTCGCTGGCTTCGAGGTGTCCGAACGAGACGTCGGTGCGGTCGAGGTAGTACCGGGTTGGCAATCCGGTCTCGAAAAGCAGGACCGGGCTGTGGGACTCGGCAACGACGACGCCGTCGACCCGGACCGTGACGTGTCGGTGCGAACGCAGCGCGTCGACCCGCACGTACGGATTGCGCGGGTGGCCGATGATCTGCTCGTCTTCTTCGAGCCAGTCAAGCGCGTCCCATTCGAAGCGCACGTGGCCTGCCACTGGGCCGTCGCCGTCGGCGTCGTAGACCCGTGCCGCACCCTTGATGGCCCGTCGGTAACCGGTCAGCGTATGCAGTCGAGACGGTCCGAACTGCAGGCGTTGGGGATGATCCTCGTCGATTAAATGCTTCATACGCACGTCAGATACCGGAATGTAGTAGTGCGGGTAGTACGGTGCCTCCCAGACGTAGCGGGCACGTGTCGTGTCGAACACGAGTGCGCCGTCGAGATATCCGCGCACTCGGCGCGGCGCGGGCTCGATCCGGCCCCGTTCCGCGGCCATCTGCGGGTATCCCCGCTCGGGGTTCGATATCTCCGAAATCATTGGCGCTCCTTGCAGATCACAACAAATCAGAACGAAGTCCGAAAAACAGCGGCTATGTCCGCCGTTGCCGGGCGTCCCGGGCGATTTTGGCGGCGGGGCGCTGCGGGGGAATGGGTGTCGACGGCCATCTGCGCGGCCCGGTCCACAGTGCCGGCGGCGCGTCGAGTTGGCGCGCGAGCAACAAAGCGGCGGTGTCGTAGTTCGCACGCCAGCCGCGGAAGTGCGGCCAGGCCTCCTCGTCGGTCCGCTCGATCGGGTACCTGAGCTCACGTAGCATGTCAGCGGCGGCGCGGAATTCGTCGAACGACACCGAGATCGACCCGTCCGGATCGGGGTCGGACGGCGCCGCCAAGCGCATGCTTCTGGCGACCTGTTCGAGCGCCACGAAACCCATCCGAAGCGCCAGCCGCGCGGCGAGTTTGGGCTCCTGGGCCGGCGCCAGCGCCAGGTGCAGGGCCGCGGCATCCATCACCGCGATCAGCGAGACCACCCAGTGCGACATCGGCCGCGGGGACCGCAACCTGGCCAAGGTCAGATACGTGGTGTGGGATTCGGCGACCTCCGCCGCCCACCGTTCCCACGCGGTGAATAGGTCCTCGAGAAGGGGGCGCGTGTCGCCGTCGTCGATCCCCCATCGGGTACGGGCGAGGATCTCCGGACCCCACACTGGCACGCCTGCGCGCGAACCAAGGAGGCTGACTTCGGTTTCCCGCCGGTTGAACGCGGCGTAGAGGGTGGGCAGGTAGCCGACCTGCAGGCCGATCACGACGAGCCCGGTGAACGCCGCCAGGTATTCGAGCGTCGTGCTCCCGCTTCCCACCGGTGCGGCGTAACCCAATGTGAACACCGACGATCCGGCGTCGGAAAACGCCGCCCCCACCCGACCGTCCAGACTCGGCAGCAGCAATAGCGCGAACCCGGTGACCAGCAGCCCGAGCCACACCCCAAGCCGTACCAGTAACGACAGCGGCGACTGCCACGCCAGGATGCGGTCGCGGCGCTCGAAGGAGCGCACCACCCGGGAGAGTTGGACGAATCCGGTGTCCAGCGTCCGGTCGACCGTGCGCGAAATCCGGGAGTTGATGCCGCGCGGCACCACGAGGGTGCCCACCACACTCGACAAGGTGCCGATCACGATCAACAATCCCAGCGCCGAGCCGAGCCACGAACTGATCATGCTGTCGGCTGGGATGCGCCCACCAAGGCGATCTCGTCCGGATCGGATTCGCTGGTGGCCGCGGGTGTGCGCAGCGGCACGGCGATGGTGATCTCGGTCCCGGGAGACGTCGCGCGCACGTCGAACCGGCCCCCGAACGCGAGTGCCTTGGCGCGAATCGACGTCAGTCCGATGTGACCTTCGTCGGCCATCCGCTCCATCGTGGTTTCGGATATTCCCACTCCGTCGTCGGCGATCCGCAATGAGGCCAGATTGTCGTAGCGTTCCAACTCGATCCAGATGTGGCGGGCCCGCGCGTGCTTGACGACGTTGGTCAACGTTTCGCGTGCCGCGCTGTACAGCACGTAATCCGCGTCGGTACGCACCCCGTCGGGCCAGGTCCGTGCGTCAAGTTCGACCGCGAGTTTCGTACGCGAGGTGAGACTGTCGGTGAGTGCGGTGATCGCCGATCTCAATCCCAGCCGCGCAAGCACATCGGGGTGCAGCTCGCGCACCACATCCCGCAGCAGCCCCGAGCACTCGACCAGCGCCGATTCGACCCGCTCCGCCGCGCCCGGTGAGCCATCCCGCACCTCTTCCATGTCTTGGCGCGCGACAAGGACGTACTGGAGGGCACCGTCATGCAGCCGTTCCGAGATCGTCTGCCGCTCACGCTTTTCCAGCCCCACCAGCTCCTGCAACAACTGCCTTCGCTGCCGTGCGAGGTCGCTGATCGTGTCCACCTTGGAGCGCTGGATAAGAGATACCGCGACGGATCCGCCGGCCAGCCCGGCCAACACCGTGGTGCTCAACAGAATCGACGCCCACGGCTCATGGTTGGAGGCTTGGGTGATCCAACAGGTGGTGAGGAAGGCGGCCAACGTCGGAATCGCCACGGCACCGCTGATGATGGGATCCAGCTGCGCCGCAGCGATCAACGGGATCAAGAAGAACCCGTTCCTCATCACATCCGATGTCCACTCCTCGGGCGACGTGAGCCCAGTCAGAACGGAAACGACGGAGACGACCGCGACGTCGGAGGCGAGCATCAGCAGTGTCACCAGAGTTCCGACGGCCACCGGCCGCGTCGCGGTGCGCAGCGACCACGCGCTCCAGACCCCGAGTATCACAACGTAGATCGCGAGCACCGCCACACAGATCCAGAGGTGTTTTCTCGGCGGCTCATAGAGCAGGGTTCCCCCGACGAAGATCGTCAATACGGTGCGCAAGCCGAACTGCAGCGCGGTTCCCAAGAACAGATACCGCTGTGAGTCCCGGGCGAAGCGTTGCGTTCGCGCATTGTCCGCGTGCTGATCATGCTCGGGCATTGGCGGCTCCTGTCCCGTCGCGATTGCGAAAGCATAACTCTGGACACATCGACGCCTCACCGTCCTTCGAACCGGTAGCGCAGGATCCGGGCTTTGCGGGCAGCCGCGGGCACCATTCCGCATATGCGCGTCATGACGCGCAACGGCGCCGGGAAGAGGTCGACTTCGGGCTGGTGGGCGAGGCTCGCTTCCTCGACGAGCGTGAGCCGCGAAGACCATGTGCGTGGCGTGTGCGCATCCTTGAACCCGAGGTATCCGCGCAGGCTTGCGACGTCGCCGAACATCTTCTGCCGAGCCAGTTTGACCGCGACCCGGCTGAGCGGGCCGACCCGCCCGTAGTCGTTGAACGCGAGCTCACCTGACGAGAAGTACGCCGGTATGCGGCGGAACAGGTCGATGACGGTCTCTTCACCAAGAAAAGCGAACAACCCGTCAGCACGCAGAAACGTTGGGCGGTCTGCAGGAATCGCATCGGTCCACGAATCGTCGGCCAGTGACGCCGGCACCGGGTGGGCCCGCTCGTCGGCACGAAGGACCGTGTCTCTCAGCGTGATGACACCTGGCAGGTCGACGCTGTACCAGTCCACCGTCGA